>NZ_CP102263.1:0-300000 GCF_025147485.1 Bacteroides uniformis
ATGAGTGAAATAGATCATGTCGGGCTGTGGAACCGCTGTCTTGAAATCATCAGAGACAATGTTCCGGAGCAGACATACAAAACATGGTTTCTTCCCATCATACCTTTAAAATATGAAGACAAAACGCTGGTCGTACAAGTGCCCAGCCAGTTCTTCTATGAGTTTTTGGAGGACAAATTTGTTGATTTGTTGCGCAAGACTCTCTATAAGGTCATTGGTGAGGGAACTAAATTGATGTATAACGTAATGGTGGACAAGAGCTCGCGGAAAACCGTCGACCTGGAGTCTACACAGCGTACCATCATACCGCAAAAACAAGTGATGGACAAAAGGATTCCGCAGATTCCCGTCCCCGAACTTGACCCGCACCTTAATCCAGAATACAACTTTGAAACCTTCATCGAAGGTTACAGCAACAAGCTGTCGCGCAGCGTTGCAGAAGCTGTCGCTCTCAATCCGGCTAAAACAATCTTCAATCCGCTGTTCCTATACGGAGCATCAGGTGTAGGCAAAACCCATCTTGCCAATGCTATCGGAACCAAAATCAAGGAACTATACCCGGAGAAAAGGGTATTGTATGTATCTGCACACCTATTCCAAGTGCAATACACCGATTCCGTACGTAACAATACGACTAACGACTTCATCAACTTCTACCAGACCATTGATATTCTAATCATTGATGATATTCAGGAATTTGCCGGCGTGACCAAAACGCAGAATACATTCTTCCATATCTTCAACCATCTGCATCAGAACGGCAAGCAGCTCATCCTCACTTCCGACCGTGCACCGGTATTGCTGCAGGGCATGGAAGAGCGTCTGATTACACGTTTTAAATGGGGAATGGTGGCTGAGCTGGAGAAACCTACCGTAGAACTCCGCAAGAACATTCTGCGCAACAAGATACACCGTGACGGCCTGCAGTTCCCCCAGGAAGTGATTGACTATATTGCAGAGAACGTGGGCGACAGTGTACGTGACCTGGAGGGCATCGTCATTTCCATTATGGCGCATTCCACCATATACAATAAAGAAATAGACCTGGAACTGACGCAACGTATCGTCCGCAAGGTAGTGAACAGCGAAAGCAAGGCAGTGACTGTCGATGAAATCATCAACACCGTATGCAAGCACTTCGGATTGGAAACTGCCACCATCCACACAAAATCCAGAAAGCGGGAAGTGGTGCAAGCACGACAAATAGCCATGTATTTAGCCAAAAACCATACAGACTTCTCTACTGCAAAAATCGGTGCGCTAATTGGACATAAAGACCATGCCACCGTATTGCATGCATGTAAAACCATCAAAGAACTGAAAGAGGTGGACAAATCATTCCGTGCGGAAATCGACGAGATTCAAGCCGCACTGAAAAAAGGATAAGAATAAAGGATAAGGGATTAAATGCAGCTAAGTATGCATTAGCTTAACCCCTTATCCCTTATCCCTAATCCTTAATTTTCAAAATCCCTGCTTTTTCATTATCTTCCAAAGATTCTCCGACATTGCCTCACTGTCTTTCTTCGTATAACGCACATCTGTAAAGACCTGCGCCAGCGTTTCCTTATTGTTCTCCAAGATGAACTGCTTGTTCTCAGGAAGCGATTCTTTATAGGCATACAACCGGTCAATGTCCTGAGGAGTATAATCATGATAAACCTCTTCGTGTACAATGGCCTCCAGCGGCAAACGGTCCACTTGTTCCGGCTGTTCGGCAGGCCATCCCACTGTGACTGTCGTGATGGGAAACACCAATTCCGGCAACTCCAACGCTTCGACAATCATCTGAGGGTTGTAAGTGGTAGTTCCCAGATAGCAAATGCCCAACCCCTTCTCCTCGGCAGCCACACAAAAAGTCTGTGCCACCAGCAAGGTATCGACAGCCCCCGTCACAAACCACTCAAAGTTGTTGTATCCCGGCTCAGCCTTACGTTGCTCACACCACTTGCTGAAGCGGCGCAAATCTATGCAGAAAGTAAGCACTACCGGCGCCGTCCGAACCATCGGCTGATTGAAATGTGCAGGCGCCAGTTTGGCTTTACGCTCTGCATCACGCGTCACAATCACACTATAAACCTGCATGTTCCCGACTGTAGAAGCCCGGAAAGAGGTTTCAAGCAAATCATTTAACAAATCAGCAGAAATATCCTTCTGCTGGTATTTTCGGATTGTTCTCCTTTGTTTCAAGCTTTCCATTCTTTCTTTTTTTGCAAAGATAATGTAATCCACGAACAATTCATTCAAGAGTTCACACTTTTTTTATCATCATATATCCGGAATAAAATACATCTTTTCAACAAGAAATGAACAATTATTATCTCTACGAGCAGATAAAAGTAACCTTATGTTCGACTAAACCGAGAACCTTTCAGCCCAACAAGTTGTTAATAAATTCCATTTTGGAAAACTTATTCGTTTACTCAAATCATTAAAACATTATAAACCAATAAATTAATAGCAATCAATAGAAAACTATACATCGGTTGATAAAAACATTCATTTTAATTTTGCCAAGTTGAAAAACATTCATAGCTTTGCAAATGCATTTGTTAACGATAAGTACGACTTCTACAACTTTACTTATTTGTAACTAATCCTAAGAGATACAACATTGTGGAAAAGAAAAATTATTCTTATGACGAAGCCTACGGAGAATCTTTAAAATACTTCCAAGGCGACGAGTTGGCTGCCAGAGTTTGGGTAAACAAATATGCAGTCAAAGATTCTTTCGGAAATATTTACGAAAAGTCTCCGGAAGACATGCATTGGCGAATAGCCAATGAGGTAGCCCGCATTGAGGCCAAGTACCCCAATCCATTAAGTTCAGAGGAACTTTTCGGCTTACTCGACCACTTCAAGTACATTGTTCCGCAAGGAAGCCCGATGACCGGAATCGGAAACAACTATCAGGTAGCCTCTCTGTCCAACTGCTTTGTTATCGGTGTGGACGGCGAAGCGGATTCTTATGGTGCCATCTTCAAGATAGACGAAGAACAAGTACAGCTGATGAAACGCCGTGGCGGCGTGGGACACGACTTATCCCATATCCGTCCGAAAGGTTCACCGGTAAAGAACTCAGCACTGACCTCCACCGGCTTGGTTCCCTTCATGGAACGCTATTCAAACTCTACACGCGAAGTAGCTCAAGATGGACGCCGCGGCGCACTGATGCTCAGCGTATCCATCAAACACCCCGACTCGGAAGCCTTCATCGATGCCAAGATGACTGAGGGCAAAGTGACCGGAGCCAACGTTTCCGTAAAACTGACCGACGACTTCATGCAGGCCGCCATCGAAGGCAAACCATATACACAGCAATATCCGATTGACGCCACAGAGCCGGCATTTCAAAAAGACATTGACGCATCCGCATTATGGAAAAAGATTGTGCACAATGCATGGAAATCGGCAGAACCCGGTGTATTGTTCTGGGATACCATATTAAAGGAATCCGTGCCCGACTGCTATGCAGACCTGGGCTACCGTACCGTATCCACCAATCCATGCGGCGAAATTCCACTGTGCCCGTACGACTCCTGCCGTCTGCTCGCCATCAACCTTTACTCATACGTGGTCAATCCGTTCAAGCCGGACGCCTACTTTGACTTTGAGCTATTCAAGAAGCATGTAGCTTTGGCCCAACGCATCATGGACGATATCATCGACCTTGAACTGGAGAAGATAGAGCGCATCATGAGCAAGATAGATGCCGACCCCGAAAGTGAAGACGTGAAACATACAGAACGCGTTTTGTGGCAGAAGATTTACAAGAAAAGCGCCCAAGGCCGCCGTACCGGTGTAGGCATCACGGCAGAAGGCGACATGCTTGCCGCCCTGGGATTGCGTTATGGCACTGAAGAGGCAACCGAATTCTCGGAGCAAGTACACAAGACGGTGGCACTCAACGCCTATCGCTCCTCCATAGAAATGGCCAAAGAGCGCGGCGCATTCGAGGTATACGATACAGAACGCGAAAAGAACAACCCGTTCATCAACCGCCTGCGTGAAGCTGACCCGGAAATGTACGAGGAGATGAAGAAGTACGGACGCCGCAACATTGCCTGTCTGACCATCGCCCCGACCGGCACCACCAGCCTGATGACTCAAACCACCTCCGGTATCGAGCCCGTATTCCTGCCCGTGTACAAGCGCCGCCGCAAAGTGAATCCCAACGATACGAACGTCCATGTGGACTTCATCGACGAAACCGGAGATGCCTTTGAAGAATATATCGTGTTCCACCCCAAGTTCGTGACTTGGATGGAAGCACAAGGATACAACCCCGCCAAACGCTACACGCAGGAAGAAGTGGATGCCCTGGTAGAGAAATCACCTTATTATAAAGCAACCTCCAACGACGTGGACTGGCTGATGAAAGTCAAGATGCAGGGACGTATCCAAAAATGGGTGGACCACTCTATCAGCGTAACCAT
This sequence comes from Bacteroides uniformis, assembly GCF_025147485.1. Classification (NCBI taxonomy): domain Bacteria; kingdom Pseudomonadati; phylum Bacteroidota; class Bacteroidia; order Bacteroidales; family Bacteroidaceae; genus Bacteroides; species Bacteroides uniformis. The sequence goes on from NZ_CP102263.1 coordinate 4,437, forward strand.
CAACCTGCCGAACGACGTAGACGAAGACCTCGTGAACCGTCTGTATGTAGAAGCATGGAAATCCGGCTGCAAGGGCTGTACGGTTTACCGCGACGGTTCGCGTTCCGGCGTGCTCATCTCTACCAAGAGCGACAAGAAGTCCGAGCTTCCCCCGTGCAAACCGCCTACAGTCGTTGAAACACGTCCCAGAATATTGGATGCAGACGTTGTCCGCTTCCAGAACAACAAGGAGAAATGGGTGGCATTCGTCGGCTTGCTGGACAATCATCCCTACGAAATATTCACCGGTGTGCTGGATGATGATGAAGGCATCATCCTGCCGAAGAATGTGGTGTCAGGCCACATCATCAAGAATGTGGATGAGCACGGAAACAAGCGTTACGACTTCCAGTTCGAGAACAAGCGCGGATACAAAGTCACCATCGAGGGTCTGTCCGAGAAGTTCAACAAAGAGTATTGGAACTATGCCAAGCTGATTTCCGGTGTATTGCGCTACCGCATGCCTATCGAGCAGGTCATCAAGCTGGTAGGTTCACTGCAACTGGACAGCGAAAACATCAACACCTGGAAGAACGGTGTGGAACGCGCCCTGAAGAAATACATCCAGGACGGCACGGAAGCCAAAGGCAAGAAATGCCCCAACTGCGGTAACGAAACACTGGTTTACCAAGAAGGTTGCCTCATCTGCAAGACGTGCGGAGCTTCTCGCTGTGGATAATCCCACGGCAAGCACAAACGTTTGCATAGGAATTTAAATGACTTAGATAACGGTAGCTGCATGATTATGAGGAATAATTTCTATACTTGCATAATCATTGCAGCTATTGCTATTTCTAAATCTAATATAATATGACACTAATATTCAATATCGAGTATCGCACCAGCTGGGGTGAAGAAGTCAGAGTCCTGGGTTCCATCCCGGAACTTGGCAACAACCAGCCCAACAAAGCCACCCCCCTGCACACTGTAGACGGCATTCACTGGACCGCGGAAGTGGATATCCAGATTCCCGGTAATGGAAGCGTCGAATACAGTTACCACATCTATCGAGATGGCAGAACCATACGGACAGAGTGGAACAGCCTGCCACGCATCCTGCACGTTGCAGACAATCCGAAGAAAGTTTACCGCATAGAAGATTGTTGGAAGAATCTGCCCGAGCAGCAGTATTTTTATACATCCGCTTTCACAGAATCCCTGCTGGCGCATCGCGAACGCAGTGCCGCCCCGAAAAGCTACAAAAAGGGGTTGCTGATAAAGGCGTACGCCCCCTGCATAGACAGTGACCATTGCCTGGCACTTTGCGGAAACCAGAAGGCGCTGGGTGACTGGAACCCGGACAAAGCTGCCCTTATGAGCGACATCGACTTCCCCGAATGGCAGGTAGAAGTGGATGCCGGTAAAATCAGCTTCCCGCTGGAGTATAAATTCGTCCTTTACAACAAGAAAGAGCGCCGTGCCGTGGCCTGGGAGAACAATCCCAACCGCTATATGGCCGACCCGCAGATAGCCGCCAACGAAACGCTGGCTGTCGGCGACCGTTATGTATACTTCAATCTTCCTGCATGGAAAGGTTCCGGAGTAGCCGTACCCGTATTCTCCCTACGCTCCGAGAAAAGCTTCGGTGTAGGCGATTTCGGCGACTTGAAGCGCATGATTGACTGGGCAGTTGCCACCAATCAGAAGGCGGTGCAGATTCTGCCCATCAACGACACTACCATGACGCATACCTGGACAGACTCCTACCCTTACAGTAGCATCTCCATCTATGCCTTCCATCCCATGTACGCCGACCTGAAGCAGTTGGGCAGCTTGAAGGACAAGAAGGTGATGGCCGAATTCAACAAACGCCAGAAAGAACTGAATGCCCTGCCCGCCGTGGACTACGAAGCTGTGAACAAGACAAAGTGGGAATACTTCCACCTCATCTTCAAGCAGGAAGGGGAAAAGGTGCTGGCCTCGGATGCATTCCGTAATTTCTACGAGGCCAACAAGGAATGGTTGCAGCCATATGCCGTCTTCAGCTACCTGCGTGATGCCTACAAGACCCCGAATTTCCGCGAGTGGCCCAAGTATGCCACCTACGATGCCAAGGAGATAGAGACATTGTGCCGGCCGGACTCTGCCGACTATCCGCACATAGCCATCTATTATTACATCCAGTTCAACCTGCACCGGCAACTGCTTGCCGCCACGGAGCATGCGCGCGCCAACGGCGTAGTGCTGAAAGGCGACATTCCCATCGGCATCAGCCGCAACAGTGTGGAAGCCTGGAAAGAGTCCCACTACTTCAACCTGAACGGACAAGCCGGTGCACCGCCCGACGACTTCTCCGTGAACGGACAGAACTGGGGCCTCCCCACCTACAACTGGGATGTCATGGAAAAAGACGGTTATGCCTGGTGGATGAAACGTTTCCACAAAATGGCAGAATACTTCGATGCCTACCGCATAGACCACATCCTCGGCTTCTTCCGCATTTGGGAGATACCGATGCACGCCGTACACGGGCTGTTGGGACAATTCGTCCCCGCCCTGCCCATGACGCGCGAGGAGATAGAAAGCTACGGGCTGGCATTCCGCGAAGACTTCTTCCTGAAGCCCTATATCCATGAGTACTTCCTCGGACAAATCTTCGGCCCGCATACAGACTATGTGAAACAGACCTTCATAGAGCCGACAGACACGTGGGAGGTTTACCGCATGCGTCCCGAGTTCGACACCCAGCGCAAAGTGGAAGCCTACTTTGCCGGAAAGACGGACGATGACAGCATCTGGATTCGTGACGGGCTTTACGCCCTTATCAGCGATGTGCTGTTCGTGCCCGACCGCAACAATCCGCACGAATACCATCCGCGCATCGGCGTGCAGCACGACTACATCTACCGCGCACTGAACGATTGGGAAAAGGCTGCCTTCAACCGGCTGTATGACCAGTACTACTATCACCGCCACAATGACTTCTGGGGACAGCAAGCCATGAAGAAACTACCGCAACTGACACAGTCCACGCGCATGCTGGTATGCGGTGAGGACTTAGGCATGATTCCCGATTGCGTGGCATGGGTGATGAACGACCTGCGTATCCTTTCCCTGGAGATACAACGTATGCCGAAAGACCCGAAACAAGAATTCGGCCACACTGACTGGTATCCGTACCGTTCGGTCTGCACCATCTCCACGCACGACATGTCTACCCTGCGCGGCTGGTGGGAAGAAGACTTCCAACAGACGCAGCGTTACTACAACACCATGCTCGGGCACTACGGTGCCGCACCGGCAACGGCCACGCCGGAGCTCTGCGAAGAAGTGGTTCGCAATCACCTCCATAGCAACTCCATCCTCTGCATCCTCTCCCTGCAAGACTGGATGTCCATGGACGGCAAATGGCGCAACCCGAACGTGCAGGAAGAACGCATCAATATTCCTGCCAACCCGCGGCACTACTGGCGCTGGCGCATGCACCTGACACTGGAACAACTGATGAAGGCAGAAAGCTTGAACGAGAAAATAAGGTGCATGATAGAAAGCACCGGAAGATAAGAAAGGATTCTTAGCAAAGTATTATTTTAGGCACGGATTACATGGACAATCACGGATAATATTGAAAGCAACCGTGATAACCCGTATAATTCCGTGCCTAAAATAGTTCGATAAGTTTATTCCGACCCTCACATAATTGTATTCTATAAAAAACAATTTCGCGCTATTTTTATATTTTACAGAATACAATCCGCAACCTGAATCGTAATAACCGGATACTGATTTGCCCGTACCACAAAATATCAGTAAGTTTGCACCCGGAAGTTACGAAAAGAGTGTAATTTATTGGAAATGAGCATTGGGTAATCGCTCATAATAGTAATAGGTTACGAATTAGTTAGTTATCTACTGCATTATTCTTCTGTGCGTTGCGTAACCTTCAAAGAACTCTTCGTATGCAAAAGTAACAATAAAACGGGAGATTTAGAAATGAATCTCCTGATTTTTTCTTCTCACACAAGTTTTTCCGTAAAAGCGATTTTATCCGTCAGCACACCATCGCCCAAAAAGATTTTGAACGAACGTGTGCCGACTGCCGCATAAGCGGAGAAAAGGGCTTTGCCTCACGCCTAAACAATAGTTTAGACTGATGAGACAAGGCCCCTTTCTTTTGTGCTTATGCCAAAGAGGTGCTTTTACGGGGTTTTGACGATTTTTCTTTTTTCGTTGTCCTTTTGAGCCGGAAGCGGAAAGCCGTGTATGACCGCACATTCCATAAATGGAACAAGCCGTCACTCACGGCAGACAAACCGGGAAGAATGATTTTATCCATCCGACCAAACACGTTTGGCCAAACAGATAAAAACATACTTCCTTGCCGATGGTTTGCCCGGTTTCACGCTACCGGCTATGTTCTTTTCTGTTGGGGATGTCTTTTTCACGGATTTCTCTTTTGAAGTTTTCCTGTCTAATCTGCCTCTACTTCCGTTTACCTCCATTTTCGCGCCTTTCAGTGAGCCGCATCAGGCAGTCATTTTCGTGCTGGGTGCAAAGGTAACTCCGGGATTGTACGGGAAAGCAAGGTCAAGCCTCCTGTTTTCTGGAAAAATCTCCAGCCCTTCGGGTAGTATTTTCCCGAAAAACCTTGCATTCCCTAATCCCTACCTTTTTAAGCACCCGAAACGAAAACGACCGATGCGACAGAAAGACGCATTAAAAAAAATGTCGGATAAACGAGAGGCAGATAAGATAGTTTGAAACTCAACTCCCTCAGCTCTTGAATCCGCATTAAAAAACAAAAAATCAAAAACAAAACGGATATGAGAACGGCAATAGCAACAAAATTCGTGGCATGGGAAGTACCAAGTTTGGAGAACCTGCAAGGCAGCAAGGTGTACGGACTTCGCACCAAACTGAACAATGGTGAGAAATTGAGCCGAGAGGAAAAGGATTGGCTTACACGCAATGTGAACAGCAACACCTATTTCAAGAGCGCAGTACCCTTGCAAGGTTGGATGTTTGACTTTTCCGACATTCTCCGAACCTACATTGTAAAGCAGTATGGACATTGGGCGGAATACAAGGCTACCGACAAGACCGCACTCCGCAGTTTCCTATACGGCAGGATAGACAGCATCGTGGAACTTAACAAATGATACGGCTATGACAGCAACGGTAAATTTCAGACAAATGGCGCAATACATAGGGCTTGCGATATGCACCCTAATCATGCGCACCGCCTTTTGGGTGTCCGGCATCCTTTGGTACATCGTCAGAGAGATAATAAACGGAGTGTTCCGAGTGGCAATAGGGTTAATCGTGGCTATTCTTTCCGTTATCCTGTTCTTCGGCTTCATTCTTTGGTTATTCACCCTTTAATCCCTACCGACATGGCAAAGAGAAGAAGCAAGACAGTGGAGCAACAATGCAGATACTACGAGGTGGGCAACATCTTCGAGTACATGGTGGAAACATACCTCAACGGCAATATGTCCGTGTTCCGTGGACTCTACCACGAACTGAACAAGAACGCACGGAAGGACTTTATAGACTTCCTATTGAGCGAGGTTGAGCCGATTTATTGGAGGGAGATTTTGAAACATACTATTTGACAACTCATAAAAACGACAGCGATATGAAAGGAACAGACCATTTCAAGAGAACGATACAGATGTATTTGGAACAACGTGCGGAGGAAGACACGCTCTTTGCGAAGAACTACCGCAATCCAGCCAAGAACATTGACGATTGCGTAACCTACATTCTGAACTATGTGCAGAAAAGCGGTTGTAACGGCTTCACGGACGGAGAGATATACGGACAAGCAGTACACTACTATGACGAGAACGAGATTGAGGTGGGCAAGCCTATCCAATGCCAAGTGGCGGTGAACCACATTGTGGAACTCACGGCAGAGGAAAAAGCAGAAGCACGTCAGCAGGCAGTCCGCAGATACCAAGACGAGGAACTCCGCAAGTTGCAGAACCGCACCAAGCCGACAAAGGCGAAAACAGAAACCCAAGTTCAACCCTCATTATTTGATTTTGGCTTATGAAACCGAGAAACAAATTTGAAAAAGCAGTTCTTGCCCAAAGCAAGAAACTACGCCCGATAACCCCGATACAGATAAATTGGGCATTCCGTAATTGCGTGGAGCATTATGCACACCGCTTGCCGAAAGGTCGTACCACTTGTATGGATTGCGGTCATAGTTGGGTAATGACGGAGCAGACCGAGCATTGTACGTGTCCCGAATGTGGAGCAAGTTTGAAAGTCTGCCTCACCTATCAGCGCAAGGTAAGACAAAAGCAGTATTTCACAACCCTTACCACAAGCGGAGAATACCAAGTGCTACGAATGTTCTTGCTTGTCGTGGGTATGGAGAAAGGGGTTAATGCCAAGTCCTATGCCCTTGAAATCGGGCAGTATTGGTGGAATGAACAAGGGCGTAAGGCTGTTGTTGCCATTCCACGCACATTGGGATGCTACATCGACACGTTCTCATTCGCTTCTCCTTTTGCTATCCGCAATGACAATGAAGCGTACCGCCATATCTCATATTCCCCGATATATCCAAGATATAAGGTGTTGCCGACGCTCCGCAGAAACGGCTTTAACGGCAATTTCCACGACATTGTACCCACCAAACTAATACCGGCATTATTGTCGGACAGCCGTGCGGAAACGCTGTTGAAGGCAGGGCAATATCCCATGTTGCGCTACTATCTGTATCACTCTTTCAATATTGGAGAGTATTGGGCTTCAATCAAGATATGTATCCGCAACGGCTATACTATTGAGGACGGCTCAATGTGGCGTGACACCATAGACCTCCTGCGTCATTTCGGCAAGGACACAAACAGCCCGAAATACGTTTGCCCTGCCGACCTCAAAGTTGAACACGACAAGTTGGTGGCAAAGCGCAACCTGCAAAGGAAACATGAGCGGACTGAACAGCAACGCAGGAAAGCGATTGAGGACGAGAAACAATATCTGAAAGCTAAGGGCATATTCTTCGGACTTGCCTTTACCGACAGCCTTATTTGCGTCAAAGTCATAGAGAGCGTGGAAGAAATGGCAGAGGAAGGAAGGACGATGCACCATTGTGTGGGCGGTTACCACAAACGAAAAGACTCCCTTATCCTATCCGCCACCATTGACGGAAAACGAATTGAAACGATAGAGGTGTCACTAAAAACTTTTGAGGTGGTGCAGTGTCGTGGCGTATGCAACGAGAACTCCGAATACCACGACCGCATCATCGCCCTTGTGAACAAGAACGCCAACCTTATCCGCCAGCGGATGAAAGCGGCATAATATCGACATCTAACAACTAACATTATGGAAGTAAGATTTGAAAGCATGGTTTTCCTATGGGATGATAAAATCCCCACGATGTTCCTTGAATTTATGAACCTCCTCACTCTTTGTCAGAGTGAGGAGCAATTAAGGGCTAGCGTCAAAGACTTTGCCGAGAAACACGAACTTGACAAGTTCTTCCTTTACGGCTTCGGCTCTCATCATTTCTACCTGCACCAACGCTACACGAGCGACCCCGAAATGGTGATGCAACACAGAGTGCTGTCTGTACATTTCTAATCATCTAAATAACAACGACTATGGCAACAAAATGACAATTAACGGAGTAAGCACCTGCCAATCGGCAGGAACGGAGAACTACGAGAAATTCCAAACGGGTATCGACAGACGCAAACGCACCCTTGTGCAATACGACTACCGCCACACGGACGGGGAACTTTTCTCTTGTGTCAAACCCACATTAGACGAATGTCGAGCCGCACGGGACAAGTGGCTAACGGCAAAGGAAAGGAAGGAGGAGAAGCGATGAACGAAGCAGGCTACCAAACGCTGATAGTCAAATTCAGCGAACCCATTACGGCATTGGACGGCATCTTTGACGATGCCGAAGCGTGGGGAGTTGATACCCTAAAGGGGTGGATAGACAGCTATGAAAGCAGCCGTTTCACTGCCATTGACAGCCATACGGCAGTCATCACGAGCGAGTATAGCATGGAATGTCTGAAAGAGTGGCTGGAAAAATGCACACCCATAACCGAGAAAACAGAATTTTGAACATTGGGGCGGTGTCCGCACCGCCCGAACCATAAACCTAAAAGACAACGGATATGATAGCAAAGACAATTTTAGAGCAGATTGGCGGCAGACGCTTTGCCGCCATGACGGGAAGCAAAGACTTCACAGACATGGGCAACGGCTTGCGCATGAGCCTTGCGAGGAACAAGACCAGTGCCAACCGCCTTGACATCATCTATGACGGAGGGGCAGACCTATACAATATGCGTTTCTACCGCAAGACGTTCAGCAAAAAGACATTCGAGAGCAGGACGAAGGACATTGAAACGCACGAGGGGATATATTGCGATATGCTGGAGGAAATGTTCACGATGGTAACGGGACTTTACACCCGCTTTTGAGGGGTGGGCGGCAAAAGCCGCCTACTTTCTTTCATGAGCATGATGGCGGATAAGAAAGTAGGCAAAGAAACCTTTGTACCAATCTACGATAGTATTCACAAAAACAAGTTTTAATCATGGAAACAATCAGACAGAACGGAAAAACCATCTTGTACAGCAACGACGGCATAAGCATAAAGATGGTTTTCAAGAACCTTACGGGCAGGAATTTTCAAGGTCAGGAATATACAGACTATATCCGGCATATCGCAATCGGCAGCATGGGATTTTCACCCGGTATCATAGAGCATTGCAGGGACGGTGAGGTTGCAGGCAAAGGGACAATCCCGAATGTATGAAAACTGAAACTCCGATGAAGTTGGCGGCTTCATCGGAGTTTCTTTCGTCAGACACTTATTCTTTATGGTACATACAGCAGCGCAAACTCAGCCTTCCTTCGTTTGAGCAGCATGGCGTGGCGTTTCCCCTTATAGTTACAGAAAGCGATATACTCCCGGTAGATGTTCCTGTCACCCGCCTCCAGCTTTCGGATTAGCGTGCTTTTGGGTATCTTCCCACTCCCCAAAAGACGGTACGGACCGACATTGTAGGCGAGCGTGGCAAGCAGAAGCGAATCCTTCCCGAACTGCTGGAACATCGCGCAGAACTTCCGCAGGTCTTTTCGCAGAAGCGCGTCCGCCTGCCGCTTCGTCATGGTGCGTGCCGAATATCTTTCCCCCGGCTGCAACCGATGTCCATATCCTACATACGGGTGATGTTTTTCCGAATGCCAGCCCTCAAAATACTTCGTGCATCGCACCGCTCTCTCAAATGGTGGCAGCCGGTAGATAGCCGCCTGCCCGTCCGTTCCCTCATGGCGTCTGTTCCGTGCGGACACGGAACAGACCGCCAGAAGCGAACAGAGGATAGCCATGAATACACGCATCATCGTGTAAGGGGCTTGAAGTTCCCGATGGGGACAACAGTGATAACCCCGTCATCCTTCACGTTTCGGTTGTTGAAGTCAAATTCCAACTCATAGGAGTTGCCGAAATTGTCCTCCACTACCACGATGAAGTTGTGCGCCTCGTCACCTTGCGCCGTGTAGTACAGCCGGAACTTCTCGTTTTCGAGCAGGTAGCGGTCATTGGGCAGGAAAGTGATGCCGTTGTCCATTTTCAGTGTGCCCTCACCCTCGAACTGGAAATACCGGATGGTATAGAGGGTATTGGCGAAATCGCCCGTTTTCTTCAGCTCACAGCGGATTTCCACCGTCTGCCCCTTTGTGACCTTGTTCGGCACGGGCATGGTTTCCACCGTGAAGGGATAGGATTGCTGGATGTCCATATCGTCGTCGCACGATACGAATGTGAATGACACTGCGGCGAACAGGCAGAGTGCCAACGCCTTGAAGATTGATGTTCTCTTGTTCTTGTTGTTCAGTATGTTCATTATTCTTTGATTTTTAGATTGTTGTTCTTTTGTTGTTTTCTTGATACTTGTTGCAGGTACTCGTTCAAGTCCTTGCAGCCTTGATAGATGCCGGAACGGTCTGTCACCTTTCCTCCGTAGCGTGTCCGCAGGGCTTCCATTGCCCTGCGTCCGGCTTCGTCTCGGTCGAGGTAACAGTCGATGCGCTCGTACCCGTCCAGATGTTTCAAAGCCTTTTCCACGTTGGCGACGGAGTTCAGCACAAGGCAGTCACCCGTTGCCAAACCGAGCGTGACGGCGGACAGGAAGTCCATAAAGCCCTCGAACACGCTGCACACGTCCGCCGGGATGTCCCCCGCCTTGACCAGCGACACGTCCTTTGGTGGTACGCAACCCTTGAAACGGCGGCTTCGGGTTTCATAGCCGCCCGACACGTTCGGAAAGCCGACGGCAAAGTACCGCTTACCACGCACGCCGTAGTTCAGGCGGCAGCAGTGGCGGGATGCAACGGCATAAGGGATGCCTCTTTCCTTCAAATACTCCGTCAGCGGAGAGCGGAGCAGCGGGACGGCTTCCACTCCCTCAAAGGCAGGTTCGGACGGTTCCGGCAGGTACAACGGCTTTTCTGCTGCGGCAAGCGGCATACGGGCGGTTTCCGCTATGAATCTCGCCTGCGCCATGAAATCCCCGCTTCGGGTAAACTCCCCGACAAGCGTGAAGATGTCGCCGCCCTTGCCCAAGCCGAAGTCGTACCAGAGCTGTTTCGCCACGTTCACACGGAAGGAGGGCGTGCGTTCACTGCGGTATGGCGCACGATACCACAGCTCGTTTCCGCTCCTTCGGACAGGCTCATGTCCCAGCCGTGCGAGAAAGTCCGCAATGGGTATCTGCCTCATATTCTCAATGTCCGTCCGTTCCATGCGACGTGTCAGTTGATGATTATCTTGACGCCCGCCCCGAACTGCGTATGGAACTTCCGTGTGTCGCCACCCCACAGCAGGCGCTCCCGGAGGTTGGCGAGCAGGGCGATACGGTCAGCCACGTAAAACTCCACATCGAGCGTCAGCGCACCGCCGTAGATGAAGGCGTCCCGGTCATGGAGCGTGGAGCCGTCATGCAGCACTTTCTCGCCCCAATTCACCGACTCATATCCGGCGAGAGCCGAAGCCCCCGCATAGACGAACACTATTTTACGGGCGTCGGAGAGTATCTTGAAATAATAACCGCCCTCCGCCGTGAACTGCGCCACAGGTATGGCGGTATCCTTGTACGGGTTGTTCTTCAAGAGGTATTCGCCACCGAACACCCACTTGTTACCGTTCTTCGTGTAGGTGGAGAGAGCCGCCCCGAAACTGTAACCGCCATTGTTGCCACTTAAACGCATACCGTCCACAAGGTTAGCTCTCAATTCGATGCCCTGCATCTTCGGCAGGCACCGCTGGGCGTGCGCCTGCCCCGTGAAGAGGGCAAGCGACGCGATGATGATTGCGATGTGCTTTCTCATGGTCAGCGCACTTGAAGTTCGTTGATGGTACCCGCACGTACCAAGTCCTCGTTCTCAATCACGAAGGACTGATGACGGCCTCCGTTCTTCTCGTTCAGCTCCACCACGAGGCACTTGCCGTCGGGGATGGTGAACTTCGCCATCGTGAATACCGTGCGCTCGCTCTTTCTGCCCGGCACACAGGTGGCATAGTTCTGCGCACGGAGCGGCAGGATGATCTGCTCCTGCACGGCGGTACGCTTCGCCACCTTCTTGTCCACGATTTTCCACGTGATATAGTCCACATCGAAAGGCACGTTGCTTTGGTTCCTGATTTCCGTGTGGAAATAGAGAAGTCCGTTGTGCGTGTAGATGCCTTTCAGAAGGTACTGGATGCCGAAACGCTTGCAGCCGATGTGTTTCACCTCACGCTTGTTCTGCTTGTAAATGGACTTCATGATAAGGCGCACCAGCATGGGACTTTCGCTACCCAGCTCTTTCAGATAGATTTCCTGCGCGTTGTTCGGACGGTTCACCGCCTCGCCGTCATGGATGAAGTCGCACATCTCCACGTTGAGCAGCAGCGGTTCGGCGGCGTACTTCACGTTGAAGGTGTAGAAACTCCCGTCCTCCGTTATCACGGACATATTGGTTTCGTTCGGGAAGTTCCTCACGGTCGCTTTCACGCGGATGACGTTCTCCGCTCCGTCGGCTTTACCCGCAATCAGGTCGGGCGAGCCTAAATCGACGTAGCGCACCTCCGAGGGGAAAATGACGTGGACGGTCTTGTCGTAGGTCACTTCCAAGCCGTGCGGGGGAACCATGCGGTCGAAGGTCAGCTTCTTTGTCAGCCCGTGATACAGATCGCCGTCCGCCTCCTTCTGCGGATAGACCTCCTTTGTCAAGGTCGGTTGTTCACTTCCGTTGTCCGTTACAACGGTTACGTTCTCCTGCGCGTTGGCAGTTACGATGCCCATAGCGAGGGCAAACATGATGATTACTTTTTTCATTCTACTTTGGATTTTAGTGGTAAATAAAAATTTGGTTGTTGTTTTTTTAGTCGTTGATTGTTATTGTTTTCAATCTCTGTCCTGATATAGCATGACCTTGTATCCGGATTTCAGATGCACCTTGACGGTACGCATCTTCTTGGCGATATACTGGCTCGTGCCTTGTATCAGCCCCTTGCCCAAGTCGGAGGCGAGCTGCGCCCCTGCGTTGGTGGAGATATTAATGCTGCTGCCCAGCGAGCCGCCCATGTTGGCGGCAACCTCCCTGACGGCGTTCATCTCCATCGAGTTTGGAATGAAGATGCCGGGCTGTCCGTCCGTGTCATACACCGCCAGTTCTACCGGTATAATCGTACCTGCGTACTCCAGCGAAGTAATTTCAATATCGAGTCGTTCGCCCTGAATCTTTGCCGTGCCTACCACCACTGCATTGCGGGGTATGATTTTGTCCGCCACTGCCATCGGCTCCAGCAGCCGTAATCTTACCGCCTGCCCGTCAGTCACACTCTGCGCCCCATAGACACACGCCGATATGGTGTTCCTGTCCGATACAGTCGTGACACCCACCGCCGTATTGAAACTGCGGTTGCGCTCCTGCGAGAAGGAGGCGACAAACTCAGCGTTGCTCATCGGCTGTGAGAGCGAAGATACCACCTGATGCGTTACCTGCCTGACAGGTGCAGCCGTGTTCTTTCCGGCTTTCTGCACATGGTAAGGTTCTGCCGCCTGTCCGACAGGTGGCTGTGTACCGTTCTGACCGCCCATGTACTTCGCCGCCAGCTCGTAGGACTTTTCCATGAGTGCCACTTGATCATCCATAGAGGATGCCTTGCCTTTCTCGGTTTCCAGTTCCGATTCCAGCGAGGCGATACGCTCCAACAGTTCGTCCATTTCCGCGTTGTCGTTCTTCGGCTGCTCATAGAAGTTGCCGAGCGTGGTATTGAGGTCGCGGTAGGCAGCTGCGGAGGATTGGATGGTTTTCGGAGCGGATGATTTTGCTGTTGCATCTTCCGCATTTCCGGGATTAGCAAGGTCGAAGTCCCTGCCGCCGTCCGTTTCCGCCACCTCGCGGTCGAACATATCGCCCAGTTCCTGCATGGCGCGGCTGCGGTTCTCCTGCCGTTCCTCCATTGCTCCCTGTTCGTAGGCTTTCGCCTTGTCGCCGATGATCTGGCGGTTCGCCTTGTCAGCGTCGGGCATTTCGATGTTGTAACCACCCGTTCCCGGTTGCTGCTCCTTGTCGGAAGACGGGGCGAATATCAGCCACATAGCACCGATGAATACCAGCACTATAGCGGGCAGCACTATCATTTTCTGACGTTTCAGCCTTTGGGCTTCGGTCAGCGGCTTGCGCTCCTTCTTCGGTTTCCCGTTGTCGGGAGCCGCCTTGTTCTCGTTTTTAGGTTCATTCTTCGTCTGTTCCATATAAATAAGGTATTACATTATGATTGTTGTCCGGCTTTATGGACAGTTCCACCTGTCCGGCATGGTCTGTTACCATCCGGCTGCCGTCATTCCTGCCGATTTCATAGACGGCTTTGCCGAAGGTGTAGAGGGCAAGCACCGCAAAGGCGGCGAGCATCGCCAGCACGATGCGCCTGCGTGTCTTCGGGGGCAAACCGTCCAGATAGCCTTTGAGCCTTGCCACCAGCATTTTCTTTTTGTCGTGGAGCTTCCAGTACGCACGCCAAAATGATTTTTTGATTTTCTTCATGTCCGTTTACCTTTTGATGGTTTGTAAATCCTTGTTCTCGATGATGGTGAATCCCTCGATGGTGAAACCGTTGGGATTGTCGTCCGAACGGGACGAGTTCAAGAGGCGGCACGTAGTCACGAGGCTGCGCTCGGTGACGTTGCTCTGCCGGATGATCTTCTGCGTGGCGTAGGTCACGGCACGGTAGGGATAGCCGTTGAAATCGCACACCACGCTGTCCACCTTCAACACCTGATTGATGTTCCCGGCGATGATGCGGTTGTAGTACCCCTTCTCGGCAAAGTCCGAATAGTAGTTGTACACGCTTTTGTCCGCTAATAGCAGGGCGCGTTTCACGTTATGCTCTATCGCGCTCTTTTCGGGTGAGAGCGTGAAGAACAGCTCGTGGAAACGGCGCACGTGTTCCCTCGCTTCTGCCGGACGGTTCTGCGACAAGTCTTGCGAGAGAGCCAGCATCAGCGACTTGCCGTTGTCCAGCACGTAAATCTTTTCCCGTTGCCGCTCCGCGAAGCGGTAGGAACTCCACACGCTCCATACCGTTATTACGGCACACAACGAGAGGAAGACGATACCGAACAGGCGTATCTGCCTGAACGATGATTCGATGTTTTTAAGTGACTTAAATTCCATTGTTGTTTATTCGTTTTTAATTGTCAGTTGATTATTTCAGCAGCTTCCCGACACGTCCGACCACGTTTCCTGCGGCTGCGCCCGCCACGCTGCCCGCCATACTTCCGGCTCGTCCTGCCGTCTGGTTCACGTTGCGACCGTAGCTTCCCATGCCTCCGGCTTGGATAATCCAGCCTGCTACCGTGGGGATGGTGAAGTAACCAATGATGCCGATTATCATGAAGACGATGTACACCCCGTCGCTCGAATCCAGCGAGAAGTTCGGGTCAGCCTGCATCCGTTCGATGTCGCTTTGCAGCATCAGCACTTGTATCTTCGCCAGTATGGTGCTGAACATATCCGACACGGGCAGCCACAGATAGACCTGTATGTAGCGGCATATCCACTGTGTAAGCGTGCTTTGGAAGCCGTCCCACACCGATATGGCGAAGGCTATCGGACCGAGTATCGCCAGCACCACGAGGAAGAACGTGCGGATGGTGTCTATCACGAGGGCGGCGGCTTGGAACATCAGTTCCAGTATCTCGCGGAAGAAGTCGCGGATGCCCTTCTTCATGTTGTACATCCCGCGCTCGATGTACATCCCCGCCATCGTCACCATGTCGCCGGGCGACCAGCCCAGTTCTTCCAGTTGTTTGTCAAACTCCTCATTTGACACGAGGTAGGCGGTTTCGGGATTGCGCATCATCGCTTCGTACTCCAGTTTGTCCTTCTGCTCACGGTATCGGTTCATGTCCAGCGTTTCCGCCTCCAGCATCTTTGCCGTACCCTGCACGACGGGCGACATGATGCTGTTTATCGTACCCAGTACCACCGTCGGAAAGAACATGATGCACAGACCGATAGCGAACGGGCGGAGCATAGGGAACACGTCTATCGGTTCGGCTCTCGCCAGCGACTGCCATACCCGGTAGGCCACATAAAAGAGTGCGCCCAGCCCGGCGATGCCTTTCGCCACGCCCGCCATGTCCCCGCATAGCGGCATCATCTGTTCGTAGAGCGAGCGCAGAATTTGGTGAAGGTTGTCGAAATTCATAGGCTACCAATATCTTTCGTTCATGTTCCCGTACAGCCCCATGATGCGGTCAAGGTCGTTTTTCTTCTTCGCACGCAGGTAACTCACGCTAATGTTCTTGTTGGTGTAGTAGCTCACGAGGTTGCGGTAACGCTTCATTTTGGAGTAGCAGCGTTCCACCACGTCCATGCGCTCCTTGTCCGTCATGGAGAGCGTGGTGATATTCACCACATTCTTCAGTTCCGTCAGCACATCGTTGGATTCCTCCAATAACTTGGTGTAGCCAAAGGCGATGGCTCCCAGTTCCTCCACCGTGAAGTTGTCGTCACGCATCATCTTCTGGAAACTGGTCACATAGGTGTCGGTGATGTCACCCACCATCAGGATGGTCTGCTGCACCTTCCGGGCGTCCTTTACCAGATTGTTCACGGATTTGAGTGCGTCGTAATACTTCTTGCCCTGTTCGTAAATCTTCACGGTCTCTTGAAAATTTTTTATCATATTCTGGGCGGTCGTGGAAGTGTGTACCACGTTCTTCGAGGTGTTCACGATGCTCTGCGCGATGTTGGACGGGTCTATCACCGCCCACTGTGCGCTTGCCCTGCCGACTGCAAACAGGCACAGGCAGATAATAAGTGTTATTCTTGTTCTCATGTTACTTTGGATTTTAGTGGATTTCATTATTTATTGCTCGCCTATCGGATGGTCCGGTTTCGGGTTCACACGCACGTAGTCCCCGTTCGGCGAGAAGGTCAGGATGTCCGTCGCCTCGTTGTAGGACACGTCGATGCGGAATCCGGTGTTCATGAACAGATTGCCGTTCTCCTCCTGCAAGAGATAGGTTTCCGGCTTCAGCTTGCGGCGGATGCCGCTCCGCTTGAATACCGTCACCTTATAGGCTTCGCCCTCCTTGTAGATAAGCACGTCGGGCTTGCCCTCCACACTCTCCCAGTTCCCGCAAAGCAGGTCGCGTCGGTTGTCCGTTATGTCGCAGGATTGCAGCACCATGACCGCCAGCCCGATTAAACACTTGCTGACTTGCAGCATTTTCGTTCTTGATATACTCATACGCATTTTCTTTTTTAGTTGATGAATCTGTTTCTATTTATTCCTTTTTTCTCCGCCTTTCGGCAAGCTGCCGGATGACGGCTTCAATGTCGCCGCCCAACTGTTCCGCCAGACGGTAAACCTCTACTTTTTCCGTTTCTTCGGTGGTGTACGCCAGATACTCTTCAGCACTAACTTCGGTGGCATAGACTGCCGACTGCGTGCCGCCCAGTCCTATCCACACTTCCTTGTAGAGCCTTGACGGGTTGTTCGCCATGTTGATGGAGAGTATCTGCGACTTCTCTTTCTCCGTCAGACCCAACAGGGACTGTATGGCATCAAACTTGTTCATGTACTTCCGCTGGTCAAGGAGTATCTTGCAGTCGGAGTTGTTGATGATGCTCTCCTTGACGACGGGCGAGGAAATGATGTCGTCCACCTCCTGCGTCACCACGATTGCCTCCCCGTAATACTTGCGCACGGTCTTGTACATATAGCGCAGGTACTCAGCCATGTTCGCCGAAGATAGAGCCTTCCAAGCCTCTTCCACTATCAACTGTTTCCTTACGCCTTTCAATCGGCGCATCTTGTTGATGAAGGCTTCCATGATGATGATGGTCACCACAGGGAAAAGCTCGCGATTTTCCTTTATACTGTCAATCTCGAAGACGATGAACCGCTTGCCGAGCAGGTCGATGTTCTCCGTGGAGTTGAGCAGGAAGTCGTAGCGTCCGTCCCGGTAATACTGCCGCATGGTGGTGAGCATATTGTCGATGTTGAAGTCGGACTTCTCCACCTTTATCTCACGTTCCGCCAGTTCGCGGCGGTAGTCGTCGCGCATATACTCGTAGAAGGTGTTGAACGAGGGGACGATGCTCCGGTCAGCCCTGATACGCTCGATATAGGCGTTCACCGCACTGCCCAGTTCGCCGCTCTCCGTCTTCGTCACTTTGTCGTCCTCCGACTTCCAGAGCGTCAGCAGCAATGTCTTGATGCTGTCCTTTTTCTCCACGTCGAACACGTAATCATCGGTGTAGAACGGGTTGAACGAAATCGGTTTCTCCTCCGTGTAGGTGAAGTACACGCCGTCCGCCCCGTTTGTCTTGCACCGGATCATCTCGCACAAGCCCTGATAGGAGTTTCCCGTGTCCACCAGCACCACGTGCGTACCCTGCTCGTAGTATTGCCTCACGAGGTGGTTCATAAAAAAGGATTTGCCGCTGCCCGAAGGACCCAACACGAACTTGTTGCGGTTGGTCGTGATACCCCGCTTCATCGGCAGGTCGCTGATGTCGAGGTGCAACGGTTTTCCCGTAAGCCTGTCCACCATCTTGATGCCGAAGGGCGAGAGCGAACTGCGGTAGTTGGTTTCCTCCGTGAAGAGGCACACCGCCTGCTCGATGAATGTATGGAAACTCTCTTCCGCCGGGAAGTCCGCCGCGTTGCCGGGCATCGCCGCCCAGTAGAGCGTCGGGCAGTCGATGGTATTGTGGTGCGGCACGCACTCCATGCTTGCCAGCTGGCTGCCCACATCGTTCTTGATATGCTTCAGTTCCTCCGCGTCATCGCTCCACGCCATGACGTTGAAGTGCGCCCGTACCGAGGTCAGCCCGTAGGAATGGGCTTCGTTCAGGTACTGGTCTATCCACTCGCGGTTGATGCTGTTGCTCCGGCTGTATCGGGATAGCGACTGCATATTCCTTGCGGACTTCTCGAACTTCTGCAAATTTTCCTCGCTGTTGTCGATAATCACATACTGGTTATAGATGTGGTTGCAGGAAAGCAGCAGCCCCACGGGGGAGGCGAAGGAGAGGCGACAGTCCGAGCGGTCGGTGGAGAGTTTCTCGTAGCGGATGTCGGTAGCCACCTTTCCTGGCATATCCTCCGCGTCGGAGAGGGTGTGCAGGCACAGGCGGTTGTCACCGATACGCATTTCTTTTGCCGAGAGGTCGATGTCCTGCAAGGTCGTGTCGCCTTCGGGCATGAGCGAGAAGTAACGCTCTATCAGCCCGGCGGACTTCTCCGTCCCGACAATCTCGTCGGTGGAGAGGCGGCGCAGCCTCACAAAGCCGCTGTCGTTCATGATGCGCTCGAACTGTTCGGCGGCCTCCATGAACTTCCCGGCGGTTTCCTTGTCCAGCTCCTTCGGGATGATATGTCCCCGGCACAGCGTACTGAAGTTGCTCTGCATACGGTTACGTTCTTTCGTCGTCTTGGTCAAGTAGAGATAGCAGGAGTGTTTCAGGTACGGACGCTCGTTGAAGTGGCGTTCAAAGGAACGGCTCAAGAAACTCATGTCGTCCTTCTGTAACTCCGGCATATATTTCTCCTTGATGAACCAATCCTGCTTATGCACGACGCAGAAGTACGGTAGCACCTTGATAGCCTTGCACCAGCAGCCGTGTATCGCCTCGTACTCTGCGCCCGTCACGGTGTAAAGCTCCGGCAGTTCCACCTCAAAAGCCACCGTGATGTCGGCGTCTTTGGAGATGATGCAGCCATGCTCCACCGCCAGCAGGGGGAACTTGTTTTCCAGTGTTGTCATTTTGGATGTATTTCTCATGTCGTTTCTTCCTTTCGTTGCCGTTTGAGTAATCGGGTGATCCGCCGTCGGTTGATAAGGTATCGGGGATGGCTCCTTGCCGCTCCCAATTTCATCAGCCCGTGTTCGCCGTACCGGGCGTTCAGCGCGAAGGTCTGCCATACGAGGACGGAAGACGATGCCGCGCCGAAGCCGATACATATCCACTGGTCGATGCCGACCATATAGAGGATGACGAACAGGACGAAGAGAGCCAGCAGACCTCCGCAGAAGATGAAGAGGTACTGAGCCTTCAAACCCTTGAACTCGACCGGACGGCCGATACCCTTGTTTATCGGGTATTCAGCCATACATTGTTTATTAAAGGAAGAATGAGCGCAGGATAGTGGCGGCGACAATCAAGAAGATACAAGCCCCGAACCACGAGGCGGCGGTCTTCGAGGTGTCCGGGTCTCCGGACGAGAATTTTCCGTACACTTTCACGCCACCGATAAGCCCGACTACCGCGCCGATGGCGTAGATTAATTTCGTGCCGGGGTCGAAATACGAACTCACCATAGAGGTGGCTTCGTTGATGCCAGCCAGACCGTTTCCCTGTGCGAAAGCGGAGGCGGTTGCGGCAATCATAAGTGCCGCAGCGATGATTAACTTTTGTCTGATGTTCTTGTTCATAAACTGTTCTTTTTTGTGCCGTCCAAAGGGTGGATAGTCCTTTTTCGGGCGGTTGATACTTGATTACTTTACTTTGGTTTTAGTGGTTGCCCGTTTGTTTCTACGGACTTGGGGCTGTCCGTTGCGGGTTGGCTGTACCTTGTACCGCCGTGCGCGTGGGTGTCGTCATTTTACGTTTTCATTTCCATTCTTTTTTAGTTGTTATACATAGTTTCGGAAGTCGAACTCCTCGATGTTGTCGGGAATCACGAACACCTTTTCCTTTTGTTGTGTCACGGTCATGTTCACCGTGTCCACGAAAACTGCCATCGCCTTTGCAAGCCTCTCGCTCATTGCTTCATCGGTCAGGCGTTCCGTTATTCTTGTGAAAAGCTCTGTCCCGTCCAGTTCCGTCATGACCTTTCCGGCGTGTCGCATTTCCTCATCGGATGGTGATTCCTTCCGTATGGTGTGTACTGCCATGTCAATATCCTCGAAGCTACTTCCCGAAGCCTGCTTTTTGTCTGGTTCTTCATCCTCCGGTTCATCTTCTCCGTACTCCAGTTCCGAGGGCGGGATGCTCGTGAAGGTTTCATCGAGTTTGTCCTCCGGTACTTGTGTCGGGCGTGAGACGGTTTCCGTGTTTCCGTCGTCAAAAGTAGCCTCTTCCTCCGACAGCTCAATGCCTTTTTCCGAAGTGGCGGCTTCTTGCGTCGGTATGGCAGCGGTTGTCCGGGTCGATGCCATCTTGAAACGGCTCTTGCCAATGATGTCCGAGGTGTCTGCGTGAGGTATTTCCTTATCCTTTCCTTGCTCTGCCACCGTACTGTCCAATGACCGCCACAGCCCGGCAATATGTCTGAAGAAACGGATGAGCTTCGTGTCCATGATGCGGTCATAGAACAGCAGAAACAGAAACCACACGTTGCAAGCAACCGATACGATTAAAAACGCCTTTGTCATAATCTTACTTTTTGGGCGTTTTCAATCTGTTCCATGTACTGCTGCCCGTATTGCCGGAAATGGTCGCGGAGGATGTTATCCACAAACTTGCCGATGCTCAAACCGTTTCCCATCCGACTGGTAACGATAGCGACTTTCTCATGAATTTCTCGGCTGATGTATATACATTGCCGCGTTTTGATTTCCGATGCTTGCAGGAAAGTCGAGAGCGGTTTGTCTCTGCCTTTATCCTTGCGGAAGTCAACGTCGGTATTTTCCTGCCCGTAGTCGGTTACACACTTTGCTGCACGGACAGCGGTTCTTTCACTCTTTCCTGTTTGCAGATACTCAGCCTGACGGTTCTTATTTGTTCTTTTCATACTTCTTTGTTGTTTTTGAGTGTTTATAAATTATAGGATTCCATGTGCCGTTTGAACGATTCGGCTATCTCGTCTTGGAACAGCGTGAAATGGTGTGTCAGCACGTTGTCAAGAAATGCCGCGATAGTCACTTCGTTGCCTCCGATTACATGAAGCATCTTCTGTATGCGGTCGTGGTACTCCTTGCGGATATAGACCTGCTTGCCGAGCCTTGCCGTGATATTGGAACCGCATATGAATACTGTGTCATAATCCAATTTTTCCGGCTTGCTGTTCCTGCGCCTGCGTTCCGGCTCCTCTTTGGAGTGCGAGGCGGGTGGAGAAACGGCTTCTTGTATCGCTTCTTTCGGAGGTGGGACAGGAGCGTTCCCGTCCGTGCTTCTCGCTTCCGGCGGAATGCTTGTATCGTCCAGTCGAAACGAGTTGATTACGGCTTCGCTGTCGATGTCCTCGATTCTTGTTTTCTTTGCCATGCCATTCAGTTTTTGATGATGCCGAGAATCTCATCGACGAGTTTGTCGAGGTTGCTGCCGCGTACCAGTATTTTGTCCGCCGGAAACGCCGTGGAGCGGAATACTGCCTTGCGTTCTGCCGCCGTCTCCTTGCGGAAACGCTTGCTGTCCGGCAGATGTGTTTCCAGAATGGACAGGGCGAACTCGGCACAGACCTTGTCGTATGCTTTGTAAAGTTCCGTCTTTTCGCGCCCGTCCACCATGTTCCACACGAGGTAAATCCCTTTGATACCGGACTTGCCCGTGCTTATCATCTGTTCGTTGATAACGGTGGCGAACTTAATGGAACTCTCCATCACCACACGGTCGGCGATGATGGGCGTGAAGATGTAGTCCATTTTGGAAATGGTCTGCACCACATCGGCATTGTTGATGGTTCCCGGCAAGTCGAAGAACACGAAATCGAGGTCGGGCTGCGCTGCCACCAGATTTTCGGCAGTCTTTACCGCATCTTCCGCACGGCTGCATCTGATGGTGTACGGGTTCTTCTTCAGCCGTTTGAGCTGCTCATACGCCATCACCTTGTAATGCCCGTCCTCCATGACGGCTTTCATGTCGCGCTTGCGCATGTCATGGATACTGTACTGTGGAAAATCGCAGTCCACCACGGCTACGTTGTAGCCTTTCACATAGTGCAGATAGCTTGCTACAAGCACTGTCAGGGTTGTCTTACCCGCTCCACCTTTCTGCGTGGAGATTGCCACATAAGTTGCTTTTTTCATTTTTTTGATAATTTATTTGGTTATACATCTGTCTGGTGGCGGTAGCGTATTGTCATTAGTACGTACGCACGCGCTCCCATTCATTTATTTATTCACTCCTTAATCCGGCTGTGCCTATGGGTAATCATCGGTTTGTCCAACCGCCCATGCTTTTATCCGTCCGCATGGACGTGTGCTTGGAAAACTATCTGAATACATACACCTGTTTTCAACCGTTTGGATTGATGCCCGGATTGCTGTCCGAACATCTGGCGGAAGGAGTGTATTTTCAGTCCCACATCCGAATCACACTGCAAATAAACAAGGATATTTTGGAACTTGTATCACTTCTCCGGCAAGTGGCAGCACGTTGCGCCGGTTGGCACTGATTGTCCGGGTCAAGCCTCTGTCGGACATCGCCTTAAGGGCGTAACTTTGCACCCGAACGGCAGGGTACGCCGCAGGTGGCGCAGCCCGGAGTTTGAAAGGAATCATCCCCAATCCGTCCCCGACGGATTTTTATGTTCACCTGAACATAGCAAGGTATGTTTTCAGCCGCTCAAAACATTTTGAGCAGCCACGAAAACGCCTTGCCCTTGCAGGGGGCGGGCTTACCCTCCGAAGTCGGGAAGCCTCTCAAACCTGCGGTGCTGTGCCTCAAAGCGGCGGCTTATGCCGTCAAACCGCTAAATCCAAAGTAATATGAGTGAAAAAAGAAGAAACAAAGGCGGGAGAAATCCCAAACTCGACCCGGCGGTGTTCCGCTACACCGTCCGTTTCAGTGAGGAGGAACACAACAGTTTCCTCTCCATGTTCGAGAAGTCAGGCGTAAACGCCAAGTCGGTTTTCCTGAAAGCGCACTTCTTCGGGCAGCCGTTCAAGGTGCTGAAAGTGGACAAGACGCTGGTGGATTACTACACCAAACTGTCCGATTTTCATGCGCAGTTCCGCGCGATAGGCACGAACTACAACCAAGTAGTGAAGGAACTGAGGCTGCATTTTTCCGAGAAAAAGGCGATGGCGTTGCTTTACAAGTTGGAGCAACAGACCGTCGAACTCGTAAAACTGAGCCGTAAGATTGTGGAACTTTCAAGGGAGATGCAGGAAAAATGGTCGCAAAAATCAGTGTAGGAAACTCGTTGTATGGCGCACTTGCCTACAACGGGGAGAAGATCAACGAGGCGAAAGGGCGGCTTCTGACAACCAACCGCATCTACAATGACGGTACGGGAACGATGGACATCCACCGGGCTATGGAGGACTTTCTCGCTCTGATGCCCGTGCGGTCGAAGGTGGAGAAACCGGTGGTGCATATCTCGCTCAATCCGCATCCCGACGATATTTTGACGGACACGGAGCTTCAGAACATCGCACGGGAGTATCTGGAGAAGATGGGCTTCGGCAACCAGCCGTATCTCGTTTTCAAGCATGAGGACATCGACCGCCACCATCTGCATATCGTGACGGTCAGGGTGGACGAGAACGGCAGGAGCATAGACACCCGGAACAATTTTTACCGGAGCAAGCAGATAACACGCGAACTGGAACGGAAGTACGGGCTGCATGACGCGGAACGCAAGAATCGCCGTCTTGACACGCCGCTGCGCAAGGTGGACGCCTCTGCGGGCGACGTGAAGAAGCAGGTGGGGAATATCGTTAAGGCTTTGAACGGGCAATACCGTTTCCAAACGATGGGAGAATACCGTGCCCTCCTTTCCTTATATAATATGACAGTGGAGGAAGCACATGGCAATGTGCGCAGACGTGAGTATCACGGGCTGGTCTATTCCGTCACGGACGACAAGGGCAACAAGGTCGGCAATCCTTTCAAGTCCTCGCTGTTCGGGAAGTCCGTCGGCTATGAAGCCGTACAGAAGAAGTTTGCCCGTTCCAAGCAGGAGTTTAAGGAGAGGAAACTTGCCGACATGACGAAACGCACCGTCCTTTCCGTGCTGGAAGGCACGTATGACAAGGAGAAGTTTGTAGCCACCCTCAAAGGAAAGGGCATCGACACCGTACTACGCTACACGGAGGAAGGGCGCATCTACGGAGCCACGTTCATCGACCACCGTACGGGCTGCGTGCTGAACGGCTCACGCATGGGCAAGGAACTTTCCGCCAACGCCTTGCAGGAACACTTCACGCAGCCTTACGCTGGACAGCCGTCGATTCCGCTTTCCGTTATGGTGGAGGGACAAGAGGACAAACAAGGATATTCCGGAGGGGAATACGAGAACCATTCGGGTGGTATGAACCTGTTTGCCCCCGAAGGTCCGGCAGTGGACGCCGAGGAGGAAGCCTTCATCCGGGCGATGCAGCGCAAGAAGAAAAAGAAGAAGCGCAAGGGCTTGGGAATGTAATCGAAAATATCAACAATCAAAAAAATCAATGTATGTCACAACAAGAAGACGATTTGAGGGCGTTGGCGAAAATCATGGATTTTCTGCGTGCCGTGAGTATTATTTTAGTGGTCATGAACGTGTACTGGTTCTGTTATGAAGCCATACGGCTCTGGGGTGTGGACATCGGTGTGGTGGACAGGATACTGATGAACTTCAACCGCACGGCGGGGCTGTTCCGTTCCATCCTCTACACGAAACTATTTGCCGTCCTCCTGCTTGCCCTGTCCTGTCTGGGGACAAAGGGCGTGAAGGGCGAGAAAATCACGTGGGGGAAAATCTGGGCGGTCCTTGCCGTGGGCTTCGTGCTGTTCTTCCTCAACTGGTGGATACTGGCCCTGCCATTGCCGGTGGAGGCGGTGACGGGACTGTATATCCTGACCGTTGGCGCGGGCTATGTATTCCTGCTGATGGGCGGTCTGTGGTTGAGCCGCCTGTTGAAGCACAACCTCATGGATGATGTGTTCAACAACGAGAACGAGAGCTTCATGCAGGAAACAAGGCTTATCGAAAGCGAGTATTCGGTCAATCTTCCGACACGGTTCTACTACAAAAAGCGTTGGAACAACGGATGGATCAATGTGGTGAATCCTTTTCGTGCCTCCATCGTGTTGGGTACGCCGGGTAGTGGAAAGTCATACGCGGTGGTAAACAGTTTCATCAAGCAGCAGATTGAAAAGGGCTTTTCGATGTATGTATATGACTTCAAATTCAGCGACTTATCTACAATCGCCTACAACCATCTGCTGAACCACCCGGAGGGTTACAAGGTGAAGCCGAAGTTTTATGTGATAAACTTCGACGACCCGCGACGCTCGCACCGCTGTAATCCCATCCACCCGGATTTCATGGAGGATATTACGGATGCCTACGAGAGTGCCTATACGATAATGCTCAATTTGAACAAGACCTGGGTGTGACCTGTAAAGTCACGTAATTGATTGTTAGACAGTGATATTAATTGCATGATTTAACCCGCTGTTCCGTCAGCGGTAGCCTACTATAAGGTGCATCTCCAGTGATGGGTTGTGCCAAGCTTATAGGACAAAGTACACTTTCCGAAAGGACAAGACTGAACCGTGAGGGAATGTCAAGGACGGTTAGTATCATACCGTTGAGTGGCGAGGCTGGATAGCATGGTTAACGTAAGTGAACTGACTTTAGCCGTCGTAAGGTTTGAAGGAGCGCAAGATACTTTAGCTCTCACCAAAAGGTAAGCAGTCGGATAACCCTTGCCCATGTTGGGGTTACACGGACACAGCACTGCCGGCGGACTTGGCAGAACCTAAACTATCCGTTTGTCAATTACGTGGAACAGGGCAAGCCTGTATCTCTCTCGTAAGAATGCGAGTAAGCGAACCGCAAGGCAAGCCGAATGGGGTGCAGGTATGAGATAACGGAAAAAGCGAATGCCACCCTGTAATGGGGTGGATACGGATTGAATCAACATCACGGGTTGTTATTGGTGACATCATCCGACACGAAAGTGGGCAGACTTCCGTATATGGTAACTCTTTACAAGATAACTTTTAGAACTTTCAAAAGGAGGAAAGCAAATGAACGAAACTAAAACATCGTGTGCGCCTGCTGATAGTAGGAATCTAACTTGGGACGGCATGGACTGGTCCAAGTGTGAAGCCTATGTCCGAAAGCTACAAGCGCGTATTGTAAAGGCTCAAAAGGAAGGCAGACATAACAAGGTGAAAGCCTTGCAGTGGATGCTGACCCACTCTTTTTACGCCAAGGCATTGGCGGTAAAGAGGGTTACTTCCAACAAAGGGAAGAAAACGTCTGGAGTAGATAAACAGCTTTGGGATTCTCCCAAGCGCAAGTACAAAGCAATCGGTGAACTGAAACGTCGTGGTTACAATCCGCAGCCGCTTCGTAGGGTTCACATCAAGAAAAAGAACGGTAAACTCCGACCGTTGGGAATACCGACAATGAAAGACAGGGCGATGCAGGCATTATATCTCATGGCATTGGAACCGATAGCCGAAACGACAGGCGACCGCTTTTCTTATGGTTTCCGCAAGAAACGCAGGACAATGGACGCTATCCGTCAGATTGATACGGTTCTAAACCGCCAGCATTCCCCCGAATGGATTTTGGAGGGAGACATTAAAGGCTGCTTCGACCATATCAGCCACGACTGGCTTCTTAATCATATCCCTATGGATAAGACGATACTCAGAAAATGGCTGAAATGTGGAGCTGTATTCAATGGCAAACTATTCCCGACAGAAGAGGGTACACCACAAGGAGGTATCATATCACCGACACTTGCAAATATAGCACTTGACGGACTTCAACCACTCTTGGCTGAAAGATTCAAAAGATTATGGCGCAACAATAAGACATTCCACTACAAGGTAAACCTTATTCGTTATGCGGATGACTTTATAATCACAGGTCGAGATAAGGAGCTATTGGAAAACGAAGTCAAACCTATCGTGATAGAATTTCTCAAAGAAAGAGGGCTGACCTTATCCGAAGAGAAAACTACCATTACGAACATATACGACGGTTTTGATTTCTTAGGTTTCAATGTGAGGAAGTTTGGCAAAAGGCTATACACATCCCCGTCCAAAGATGCACAGAAACGCTTCAGGGCAAAAATCGGTGACATCGTTAAAGGACATAAAATGTGTAAGCAGGAATCGCTGATACGAATGCTTAATCCTGTAATCACAGGTTGGGGCAACTATTACCGATATGGTGCATCAACCGATGCTTTTCATGGTTGTGACAATCACATTTACAATCTCACGAAGAAATGGGCTTTACGTCGCCATCCAAAGAAACGCAAGTCTTGGGTTGCAGACAAATATTGGCATGAAATTCGGGGGCGTAAATGGACGTTTGCATGGAAATATGAAACCAAGAGCAAGAAAGTGAACTACCTGACCCTTAAAAGGTTGTCGGATATACATTATACCCCGTACAAGCAAATCAAAGGTGAGGCAAACCCTTTCGACCCGGAATACGATGATTATTTCTTTCAGCGAAAGGAGCAACAAATGCTGGAATCTCTCAAGGGACGTAAGTCTCTCTTATATTTATGGAACAAGCAGAACCGGATTTGTCCGTTATGCGGCAAGGAAATAGATTGTACAAAAGCATGGAACGTCAACGAAATATCTGTTGGTGGTTCGATTGTACGGCAACTTGTCCACAACAACTGCTACAAGCGAAATAAACGAAAATGTTGAAAGTATGAGCCGATTTCTAACAACAAATAGAAATATTGAGTTGCTTGAGCCGTATGAGGGGAAACTCTCATGTACGGTTCTTAGGGGAGAAGGGGGCAGCAATGCCCTTGACTTACCCGATGTGCAGAAGCAGGGCGACTTCTTTGTGGAATCACCTATTATTTTGTTTGCCAGCATTATATGGTATCTCAAAATCTATCAAGGCGGCAAATACTGCACGTTCCCCCATGCGATTGAGTTCCTGAACCGCCGCTATGAGGATATTTTCCCGATACTGACCTCTTACCCGGAATTGGAAAACTATCTTTCTCCGTTCATGGACGCATGGCTCGGAGGGGCTGCGGAGCAGTTGATGGGGCAGATAGCAAGCGCGAAAATCCCTTTGTCAAGGATGATTTCCCCGCAGCTCTATTGGGTGATGTCGGACAGCGAGTTCACGCTGGACATCAACAATCCCGAAGAACCGAAAATACTCTGTGTGGGCAACAATCCCGACCGTCAGAATATCTACGGGGCCGCTCTCGGTCTGTATAACTCCCGTATCGTGAAACTCATCAACAAGAAAGGGATGCTGAAGTCGTCGGTCATCATCGACGAGCTGCCCACGATTTATTTCAAGGGGTTGGACAACCTTATCGCCACCGCGCGAAGCAACAAGGTTGCCGTGTGTCTGGGCTTTCAGGATTTCAGCCAGTTGGTGCGCGACTACGGTGATAAAGAAGCGAAGGTCGTGATGAACACCGTCGGCAATATCTTTTCCGGTCAGGTGGTGGGTGAAACCGCCAAGACGCTTTCCGAACGCTTCGGTAAGGTGTTGCAGAAACGGCAGTCCATTTCCATCAACCGGCAGGATGTTTCCACCTCCATCAACACGCAGATGGATTCACTCATCCCGCCGAGCAAGATTTCCGGCTTGACGCAGGGTATGTTTGTCGGTTCGGTGTCCGACAACTTCAACGAGCGTATCGAGCAGAAGATTTTTCATTGTGAGATTGTCGTGGATGCCGAGAAGGTGAGGCGCGAGGAGAAAGCCTACAAGAAAATCCCCGTCATTACCGACTTTACGGACGGGGACGGCAACGACCGCATGAAGGAAACGGTTCAGGCGAATTACAGGCGCATCAAGGAGGAAGTGAAGCAGATTGTTCAAGAGGAACTGGAACGTATCGCAAATGATGAAAACTTGAAACACCTGTTGCAGCAGAAATAACAGATTCCTTTATATATGAAAAAGGGGATGTGTCAAAACACCCAAAATATGAAAATTACCCCTGTCACAGATATCTGTAGCAAGGGTAATTTTGTTAAAAAGAGAGTTTTGACGCCCTCTTTTTATTCTCAGATTTGAGATGCTTGTTGATGGTGGTAATGGCAAGCGTCAGCAAATAATTTTTCAGCTCTGTATCGTCTTTAAGCAGTATGCTGTATTCTTCGGCAAACATTCTCAACAGTCTGGTTCTGAGTTTCGACATTTCTTCACCGAAAGGTATCTGTCGGTTTTCTTGCCAATACTCAATCACTACGGAAGATACCAGCCACTTGAACTCGGATTTCATCTCTTTGCCGAGTTTCTTGAAGCGGATTTGTTCGCTAATTGGCGGCTCGTTGTATGGCATCATGTCTGCCGGGTCATAAACGGATATACTGCCGATACCATAATCCATGATTATCGGTAAATCAGTTTTTACATCATTCTTATGTTTCTTCTTTTTAGCCATACCCGTTATTGTTGCAGGAAACCTTTACCTTTATCAGTAAGATAGTATTTCTGTTGCGGACTCTTGGAGCCTACGGGATAAAGTGAAAGGACCAAACCGGAATTTATTGCCGGATGGATATAGTTCTTTAAGAAATTCCTTTTATCTTTCATTCCCGTTTTCTCCATGATTTCTTTAGCAGAGAGAGTGTTGTTCCCAATAGCAGACAACAGTTTTCCTAACTGTGGGGTTACTGTGGGGTTACTATAGGGTTGCTGTGGGGTTGCTGTGGGGTCTTGTCCTACTGTAGTTCTTGTATAATGAAACACAATCCATACAGCATTGCCGTCGGTATGAAACTCCGGATCCGGAATACCGACACGGCGACATTCGTTTACCATAAGGGCTATGCCACGTCCCCAACTCTCCAATACTGCACTTTTGTACAGCACATTGGCTACTATCAGATTTTGTGGTTCGGAATTGTGGCCACCCAACAGTTTCTCAATGGTAATATCAGGCGGAAATGTTCCGCTGTTTTCAATCTCCACGCGGTCATCATAGATAGCAATCCCGACTGAACTGCCGGGGCGATGGTAAACACGATGTGCAAAAGCATTTATGCAACATTCTCTCAATGCCTTATATGGCACATTCAGTTCCTCTTCTCTGTACAAACCTTCAATTTTACCGGAAAGGGACAAATGCTTGAAGAAAAATGCCATTGCAGCATCCAGCAAGTTGAATATATTGCCTGTCACACGCTGATTATCTAAAAATTCATCTTTTGTCGTTCCTTTGAACCGGGCTAAACGGAGCAGACATTGGGGATAATGGTAGAAGTTTCGTCCGAATAGGACAACGGAAGCATTGTTCAGCTTTCCATCATTCAACAAGTCAAATTTTTCAAGGATGGTTCGGACATCCTCCTGCATAGAACCTTCCGGCAAACGTCCGCCTCTGATTCCTCCACGTACTGCGCCCAAGATTGCCGTTTCGTCAAGGTCGGATATTTTCAAGCCGGGATTTTGCATGGAATCCCAAGCATAGGTTCCGCCTCGCTGCATAACCAACAGGTTGTATATACCCTGCGGCATGGCAGATGTAACGCTCTCTATCCGTTGATAAGCCCTCCCCTTATAGGTGAACGGGCGCATATATCGTTGTTCTTCCGCTGATAAAGCTATAACACTTTTGTTCGTTCCCGGAATGTCTGTATAGGATATATCAATGGTCGCAAACGGCTCGATTCGTCTGATGGTTTCAGCAATATCGCGCTTCGTCTTGTCGCTCACTTCCTGACCGATAATCTTTCCCTTGTCGGTTACACCGAACAGCACCGTGCCGCCCGTACCGTTCAAGAAGGCACAAAGAGTTTCAATTCCACGCTCCAACTGCCCGGTAGTTTCTTTGAACTCAACTGTCCCGCCTTCGGCTCCGGCAATCAGTCCATTCAATATTTCGAGGTTATCTATTTTCATCCGTCATTGATTAATACTTGCAAAGTTAATGATTTTAATCGGCTTTCCGGCAGATAATAGAGTGATTGTAAATGAAGAAGGATAAGAAACCGTATAATCCGGCCGCTTATCCTTTGTTTGGCATTCGTTTATCTCCTCATCCGCTCCAATTCATCGTCATGTCGCATCTTCGCGTTCAGTTTGTCCTGCATCTTTTCAAGGAAGTAGGTGCGACTGTCGCTTTTCCTGCGTTTGATGTCCGTATAGAAGCGGTAGCAGTCTTTGGACTCCACACCGAAAAAGGAATAGAGGACAGGGGCAAGCTCTTTCAGCGAAGCCTTGCCGCCATTGATGCAGCCGGTGGCGTAGAGGGCATAGATTAGTTCTACCAACTCGACGGCATTACCGGTCCATTGCAGGGCTGGGACTGTGGCTTTGGTTTCGGATGTGGATGTTAGTGGTGGCACGGAGGTAATTGCAGAAGCGGATACCATCTTCTGCATCTTTCGGATGAATGATAACGCCTTGCGGATATACACAGTGACGACATTCTCCTCCGATGCCGACAAGTTCTGCGGATGGTGCTGTAATTCGATTTCGGCAAAAGCCAACGCCACAATAATATGCTTGGCATCATTGCCGCCGTAGCACAGGTTTATTACTTCCTGCACGAATCCGCCGTATGCCGTTTCCGTGCTACCGTTGTCTTTTCCGTTTATCAGGGCGAAAAACTGTGTTTCCGCCAATATGAGATGGTTCATTATCTTTTCTGTTTTGAGGGTTTACACTTGTTTATCAGTGTGCGCACACTGATATATGGGCAAATCATAGCCCTAAACACGAGAAAAGATTGTGAGAAAATTGTACTACATTGTTTTTCAGAAAGATAAAATTCAAAAATAATTTTATCCTTGATTGCATCCCTTGTGAAATGTGTTCAGATTCTGAACATGTGTTCACTTTCTGAACACGGAAATTCCGCCAAGATGTTCATAATCTGAACATTTTATGCCCGTGGCTCTTTATGATAGGTAAGCCGGATTACTCCGTCCCTATAAGTTTTGTTCTCCATAAGCCGCCAGTCATTCATAGGTAGTGCTGACTTGAAAAAATGCGCTCCGTTTCCGTCGATGGTTGGAACAACGTATAGTATGATTTCATCTATCACGTTCATCCGTAACAGTCCGTTGGCATATTCGGTATT
The DNA here is from genome assembly GCF_025147485.1 of Bacteroides uniformis. NCBI lineage: Bacteria > Pseudomonadati > Bacteroidota > Bacteroidia > Bacteroidales > Bacteroidaceae > Bacteroides > Bacteroides uniformis. Next base: position 36,881 of record NZ_CP102263.1, read on the forward strand.
CCCGGCAGTTACTTCCAACAAATGGCAAATGCTTCCACCTTCCTCTCTCCATTCTTGAAGCACGGATACCGAATAGTCGGATGTCAGCTTATACAGGGCATTGGCACGTATTTCATCCATACCGTAATCTTCGGTTTGAAGCAACCGCTTCCGGGGATGCAGTTTCATCGGACAGCCATCTATTGAGATAACGGCAAGTAATTGTATTTTCGCCATAACGTATTTCCTTTCCTTTTTGGCGAGGCAAAAAAGTAGCGTGCAATTCACACTACTTTCAAGCGATGGCTCTGGTAAAGCCTTTACGGAGAGTACGTGAATGCACGCTATGCGTAGGCATAGCATAAGCATCACGCAATCGTCTCCGTAGTTTCAATTTACCAGATTTTCGCTCGAAACGCCTTGCGGTCTTATGTCTATATCATCGGCGAAAAGTTACCCAATCGCCTGCTATTTTCTGAAATACAATTGCAAAGTTAATCAATTATTGCCATTTACAGCCATACTCCGGTCAGTTTTCTTCATTCAATCCATATTCTACCAATTTATTATACAGCGTTGTCCTGCCGATACCCAGTATCTTTGCAGCCATTTTCTTGTTACCGGCTGCTTGTTTCAAAGCACGCAGGATACGTCCTCTTTCTTCATCCCCGCTCTTCAATGTAAAACAAGCGGAAGTAGCGGACGGTTCATTGTCAAGTTCCAAATCGGCTTCGGTTATCATATCGCCTTCTGATTGCAGGACTGCCGTCTGTATCTTCTGTTTCAACTCGCGCACGTTGCCCGGCCACGCATGGGCGAGCAGGGCATTACGGGCAGATGCGGCAAAACCTTTTACTTCACGTTCCAACTCACGGTTTGCCATTTCACGGAAGAACTCGGCCAATGGCATGATGTCTTCCGGGCAGTCGCGCAAGGGCGGCATGGTTATCACATACTCCTGCAAGCGATAGAGCAAATCCTGCCGGAACCGCTTTTCCGTTACGGCTTTCTGCAAATCCTCGTTGGTTGCAGCCACTATCCTCACGTTGGCTGTTTTGTCCTCCTTTGCTCCGACGGGACGGTAACGGCGTTCCTGTATGGCGCGGAGCAGCATCTGTTGCATCTCCATTGTTAGGTTGCCCACTTCGTCAAGGAACAGCGTGCCGCCATCCGCTTCCAGAAAATACCCCGTCTTGTTTGCTTCGGCACCCGTAAACGCGCCCTTGACGTGTCCGAAGAAGGCGGATTGTATCAATGACGGGGACAAGGCTCCGCAGTCCACTGCCACAAAAGGTTTATCGGCAAGTTTGCTTTGTTGGTGTATATGTTGTGCGATATGTTCCTTGCCCGTACCGTTCTCGCCCAGTATCAGCACGCTCATCCGGGTGGTGGCTACAAGGCGCACACGTTTCTTGATTTTCTGATAGGCTTCGCCCTGCCGGACGAATATCGGAATGTTCCATTGTAGTCGCTTTTCATGTTCTTTTTGCAGGGTGCGGATAAGCGGTATCAGTTTATCCTCCAACAACTGTTTCTGTATGTAATCCTTTGAGCCGAGCTTCATACTTTCCACTGCCGTATGCACCTCCCCGTAATTGGTCATAACGATAAACACCTGTTGTTTGTCGTTGGCACGCATCCACCGTAACAACTCTATGCTTTCACCGTCGGGGAGGCGTAGGTCGGCAACGACAATATCATCCACCTCTGACTTTACCAATAGTTTCTTGGCAGTGGCAAGATTATATGCCGACATAGTATCGAAGCTGTCTTTCTTCAGCAGGTTGCAGACATAATCGTTATAGACGGGGTTGTCCTCAATCACAAATACTTTCATCCGACAACCTCCTTTCCTTTTGCGCAAGTTCTATGATAACTGTTCCCATACGAAGCATGGCATCCACGCATTTCCGCAATTCCATTTCGGAACATTCAGATTCTTGATGCAGCAGTTCATACAGGTTCCACAAGGGTTTGTCAGCACGGATAACAGCCCATGAACTTCGCTGACGGTGTATCCATTCGTCCAACGCCTTGCGGTCATTCCTCTCCATGATTTCCCGGACAGCCTGCATATCCTTTTCTGTTTCGGTTATCAAACGGTCGAGCATCGCCCGTTTGTCACCATATGCAAGCAGAGAGGACAAGTCGGGAAGTTCATCCTTGTCCGTACTTGTCAAAAGGCATTTGTCTGATACAGCAACCAGTTCGGAAATGGAAAATGGCTTGAACAGGCAGGCGGTAAATCCATTTTCCAACAGCTCCTCTTCGCTGCAACTGCCGGAGGCGGTCGCCACGACAATGGGAATCTCTTTCGAGTTGCTGACACTTGACGAGCGTAACAACTCCAACACCTCATAGCCGTTAATCTCCGGCATCTTCATATCGGTTATCATGAGGTCGTATGTGTGCTGCCGCATGGCTTCCATTGCATCGCCAATAGTGGTGAACGTGTCGCAATGCACACCTATACCAGCATACATTTCCTTTGTCATGGATAATACCATCGGATTGTCGTCCAATACGATGACAGAATAAGGTCTTTCTATATGAGCCAGACTTTCTGCGGCTGTCTGTTCTTCAATACCAATATCGGCAGTGTTCATTGGCAACTCCACAGTAAAACGACTGCCTTCTCCTTTTTCGCTTTCCAAGCGTATAGTGCCGCCAAGCATCCCGACTATCTGTTTCACAATGCTTAACCCCAATCCGAAACCGTCTTGCGTGGCGGCGTTGGAAAGCCGCTCGAACGCTCCGAACACTCGCTGTTGTTCTTCCGCACTCATGCCGGTTCCGGTGTCCTCTACTACAAGGGTCAGCCTATTGCCGTCATAGCTTATGACAAGTGAAACGCTTCCGGCATTCGTGAACTTGACGGCATTGCCCAGCAGGTTGTCGCATATCTGTATGATGCGCTCCTTGTCGCCATTCAGGATAATACCCTCCGGGCACTCGATGGTAAGTTTAAGATCTTTTGCTTCTGCTTGTTGCGTAAACTCCGTTTGCAACAGCTCCGCGATGTTTTCCAAACGAAACGGACGGACATTCGCCTGTTCCTTGCCGCTGTCCAAGCGGAAGAAGTCAAGCAGGGAGTTGAGCATGTCGGTCATTCTCTTGGAGGCTTGCAGGATATTGTCCGCATAACCGCTTATCTTTTCTTCTTCGTTGTCCTGCATCAGTTCCGCATATCCATGTATGGCAGTCAGTGGTGTGCGTAGCTCGTGGGTGATGGTGTGCATCGCTTTCTTGCGTGAGGCTATCAACGATTCGTTTTGTTTTACGGACTTTTGCAGTTGCCCGATTAAATCTGTTGTCTTACGTTTGTACTGCTTGATGCGGGTGGCATAGCGGTGAATGATGATGTATGAAATAATGAGCAACAGCAGCATGACACCCGTTATGATACCTACCTGCAAGAACGACTTTTCACGCATAGCGGATATTTCCGCCTCACGTTCCTGCAAGTCAGCCTGCACCTTGTGGTCCATCTGCTGGATAAGGGTTTGCAGTTGGCGGTTCAGTTCCGCATTGCGGCTGGCAAGGCTGTCGGCATATTCCGACAGACGATGGCTTTGGGCACGTTGTTGCGCTATCATATCACGGTTCAGTGTGTAGAGCATCGTGGTGGTCGTCGTCGGAGGTGCTTCCTGTTTCTTGCCGAACAACCCGAGAAAACCTTTCCTCCTCTGTTTCTTCGGCTCTTCCTGCCTGCTCGTTTGCACTATCACCGGCACCTGCTTGGCTATCCGGCGGTTGATATCCGCCTGTTGTTCCAGAGCCTCCATGATGGCGCACAGCCGCTTTTCCTTGTCCTCCAGCAAGTGGCGCACGCTGTCTATGCGCACCGATTCGTAATGGCTCTTGAAGCGGCAAAGCATACTATCCACCGTCATCCGTTGCCGCCGGTATGCCGCCACATCCTTATCGTCCCATTCCAGCACCGACTCGCCCAAAAGAGACAACTCCACCACACCCACATACGCATCGTGTGTTTCCTTGCGGAAGCGGTTGATTTCACGGTTCTCCCGTTCCAGCAACTCCAAGTCGCGCCATTCTCCGAGCCACGTGCAGATGATGCCGCCCACCAGCAGGACTATCAACAGATAGCCTGCGGCAAGCATCTTGCGGAAATGCTTGGTAGTGGTAACGAATTGTTCGCTCATTTGCTGTTTGTGTAAATACCGTTATTTAAAATACGCATATAGGTCGTGGAACTTCGCAGGTTCATGGATGAGAATGGCGGCCATGCTGCCTATGACCGCCACCAGAATTATATATCCGAATAGAATTCTACTCCTCAATGAAACAACCATTCTTCCCTTATTTACAATTGTTATAATTATTAAGGCATCTGACCACCGGCGATAGGTGGAATTTCTGTTAGTATGGGATTTCTCGGGATTGAGTTAAAAATTCTTTGGCCACGTATGGCTTGACTTGGAGGAGCGTTTTCATTTACATCAAGCCGATAACATCTATCGTTAAATGTTATAATTCCCCAAATACCAATGGTTCCTGGGATTCTCGCCAATCCTTCAGTAGGTTTAAAAAGAACAACATTATCTATTATTCGATTTTTAACCGCCCGATTCCATGATGTTTTAATACTATTGTTAGGCGTTGGAATATGAGCAACATACCTAATGCCATTGTGCCTAAAACTGGCCATATAACACCCCGAAAAACCTGAACTTAAAGTATCTATGCCATTTGAAGCAACGACTGCTATTCTATCCGCAATATATATGACACAGGCGTAGTCTAATCTAAGAAAACGATAGTTACGGGTATATCCTTTTATTTGAAATGTCAAATTACTTTGCGTGAAAATCGGAGGGGTCAAACCTACATTATAAATATTTTGATAATGAAACCGTGCAATATTTGTCATTACTGCTTGACTGTTTGGCAATCTTAATGCTTGAATCAAATTCATATATTTACTTACTGTTACTTTCGTTTGTTATAGGCTCGATACATGATGCCATTATATCCATCAGTTTAGACAGACCTTCGGTCTGCGGCTGCTGACTGGCTGTCACATGTATCTGGTATTTTGCCGTTTGGTTGGTCATGCGGGTGTTCTCGCGGGCGGTCGTGACTTTGCCGCTGATTTCCGCATTTATAAACCAATGTTTTGCAGAAGCTTTTGCCTCTACTTCTGCGTCGGTAGTGCTTTTTACGTTTGATGTATCGGTAACCTCCATCTGGAAATCGACATCCACGCGATCTATGAGCAGGGAAGGAATAGGCACCAATCCTATAAACGGAGCCTTGACACTTTGTGACATTGTTGTCATTTTTCCATCCTGCTGTATCGGTCTTTCGACATCGAATTCCAATATACGCGCTTTATTGCCGCTTTTACCATCAAATGCAATTTGCTGGTAGAAATTCCATGCTGTCGCTGCCAATTCCTGTTGTGCTTCGGCTGCTGCAATAAGTGGAGCTGCAATAAGTTCCCGCATGGGAAGCCCCTTGAATTTGTCAGTCACGTTTGAATCTGCTTTAAGAACTGGAGAAGTTTCTCTGTTTTGAGTCTCTTCCAATGCAGCGGAGATAATTTCTTTCGCCTGTCCGCTTACATTTTCATTCAAGTTTTCCGCATTTTCTTGTTGCCCTTGGTTCTTTATTTCTTCTGCCATAACATTTGAATTTTAAAATTGTTAGATATTTTTTACAAAATCGTCAATGATTCGGGAAATACTCTCCGGAGTCTCCTGAACTTTAAAATTGACGCAAACCTCCATGATATCATCTGTATCTGGTTTTATGTTGCTCATCTGCATCTGGAGATTGGCTCTGTGCGGACTGGATAACAGCAAGTTGTTTTCCGGAATCTGTGATTCCACGCTTCCGACCTTCGCCTTGAACTTTATCTGCACATTATCCATTGCAAGATAATGATGGGATATCAAGGCTATAAGTGGAATATCAATAGTCTTGTCTCCAACCATGATTTTTTTTGATTGGAACGTATTTGCGTTATTTGCATTTGTTCCTTCAAAAAGTCTGGTCAGATTTTGTATCTGATGATTCTGTAATGTATCTTGTGCACAGTTTACGGCGTACTGCAAACCATTCATAATATCAGAGAATGAATTGGTTTGAACACTGTCCGGCTCATCGTCATTATTTTTCTTGCCTCTGTGAAAAAGTCCCATGTTTTTAATTTAAATACTTGATTTGTTGTCTTTAATGAGCACCAATCTTGACAATGTCCGGCTTACAGCTTCCATATTTACACTGGAGACTATATTATTATTGACAATGCCTTGATGCCAAAACCAATATGGTGGATTCTCCGTGTGTTCCATCACGTCCTCCTTTCTTTATTGGGGTTATACTTCGGTTCTTTCCGTTGCGGGCGGAACTTTTTCCGCCCGACGGTTTACTGCTTCCTCAAGGTAGGCAATGCTCCATTAAGTTCGTAACGCCACTCTGAGCCTGCGTTCTGCAAGGCGGTGTTCATGGCATCGACGGCTTTCTGCCAGGTAACGTAAGTGCCGTCCACCTTCGTGGATTCGGGGGCGGTCTTATAGCCTCGTTCCTGATTGTTCTTCCAATAGCAGGCGGTCACGGTGGTGTAGCTATCTCCAAACAAGCCGCCGATATGCACATTGCCGGTGCTGCTACCCGTACTGGTTACGTTGCCCGTGGCATAGCAGGCAAGGACGCGGCTTCCTCCGTTTAATCCCACTACACCGCCGCCAAAGTTATTCTTTTGGGAAGCTATTTCTAAGGTCACGTTGCCTGTGGCATAGCAAGCTGTCATGGTGCCCCATTTTTCTCCTGCCACACCGCCGACATAGTGCTTTCCCTTCACAGTGGCAGAGGAGCTGCATCCGATGATGGAACCGGCCTTTTGTGAACCCACCACACCGCCGACACAATCTGTGCCGCTGACGCTACCCGACACCGAGCAGTTTTCAATGGTGCCCCAGCTATATCCTACCACGCCGCCAGTACAGCCAAACATGTGATTGCTTGTTATCTGTATGCCTTCCATCACCACGTTCTTCACCATACCAGCTCTATTGAGATAGCCGAACAGACCCACAAATTGGTCATTTGTCGTAACGGTCAACCCCGTGATGGTATGGCCGCCGCCGTCGAAAGTGCCTTTGTATGAGTTATCGAAGCTTGTGCCTATCGGCGTCCAGCCTTTGCCCGTCAGATCAATGTTTTTGTCGAGGGTAATGTTAATGTCGGTCTTACCTCCGTTCACTAATTCGGCTACATTCATCAGGCCATCGGCGGAGGTCACGGTGTAGCTGCCGTCGCTCTCTATGGTATAGCCCAGGTCTTTTGCCGCAGCGAGGGAGACGGTGTAGGTATATTCACCGCCCGCCTGCCAGTCGGTAGCATTCTTCATCTTATAAACGAAGGTTTTGCCGTTAGTGAAGGTGCACGTAATGAAGGTCCTGCCAGCTGCCACACTTTGCGGGGCTACGAGGGCGATGTAGGTGTTGCTGCCCTTGTCATACGGGGTGATTTTATCTGGATTGTCATTCTCGGTGGAGAGACCCGTCAGCTGCACGGATGCCAGCCCCTCGGTGTAGTCCGTCAGAACGACGGTCACCCGCGCCGTGCGGTGGGTGAAGCGGAGCGTGGGGCTACCATAGGTCACCGTCTGTCCGTCGGCTACGATGAGGTCGCTGCCCTCGAAGTCTTTCCGGGCACTTTGGTTGGCTTTTACCTTCACAGCAGAAGGGGTTGTCTCGCCCTCGGTGTAGGGCCACCACGCTGTGACGGTGATGTCGTTGTGGTTGGTCCAGTAGTACGGGTCGGTGGAGGTCAGCGTGGCGCTGGTGGGGTCGGCGGTGGAGGGCGTCACGTCGTACGTCTTCACCATGCCGTCCATCAGCACTGCCACGCTCTGCACACCCTCCCAATTGCCATCCGCGGGGGCACGGGTGCCGGCGATGGCTTTCGCGGCGGGATTCAGCCCCGTGGCGGTGAAGACGATGGGTGTGCCTTCCGCCCCTTCCGGCAGAAAGCCCGCTTCGTCCTGCGTGCAGGCGGCGAGTGAGAGGGCGAGCGCTGCAAGTGCAAAAAATCTTATCCTCATAATATCTGTTATTTTATTACTCTGGTTGTTTCCGTTGCGGGCAGAACTTTTCCGCCCGACGGTTTACTGCTTCATCAAGGTAGGCAATGCTCCTTTAAGTTCGTAACGCCACCTTGAGCCTGCGTTCTGCAAGGCGGTGTTCATGGCATCGACGGCTTTCTGCCAGGTAACGACAGAGCCGTCCACCTTCGTGGCTCCGGTGCTTTCCCTATTGTAGCCGATGCCTTGTTCATGATTGTTCTTCCAATAGCCGGCGGTCACGGTGGTGTAGTTATTTCCCAAAAAGCCGCCGATATGTACTTTGCCAGTGCTACTACCCGTACTGGTTACGTTGCCCGTGGCATAGCAGGCAAGGAGGCTGCTTCCTGCGTTCATTCCCACCAGACTGCCGCCAGCGATATTCTTTGCGGGGTTTATTTCTATGGTCACGTTGCCCGTGGCATAGCAAGCGGTCAGGGTGGCACTCGAATTCGTCTGACCTGCCACGCCGCCGACATCGACCGTTCCCTTCACTGTGGCAGAGGAACTGCATCCGGTGATGGAACCGCCTATTTGAGCACCCACCACACCGCCGACATACACCGTGCCGCTGACGCTGCCCGACACCGAGCAGTTTTCAATGGTGCCCCAGCTATATCCTACCACGCCGCCAATACTGCCGCCATATATTTGATTGCTTGTTATCTGTACGCCCTCCATCACCACGTTCTTCACCGTACCAGCTCTATTGAGCCAGCCGAACAGACCCGCATATTCGTCATTTGTCGTAAAGGTCAGCCCCGTAATGGTATGGCCGCCACCGTCGAAGGTGCCTTTGTATGAGTTGTCGTAGTCTGTGCCTATCGGTGTCCAGTCTTTGCCTGTGAGGTCAATGTCAGTGTCGAGGGTAATGTTAATGTCGCTCTTACCTCCGTTCACTAATTCGGCTATATTCATCAGGCCGTTGGTGTTATAGACCGTGTAGGTCTTGGTGTTGCTGTCGTAGATGTAGCCCAAATCCTCGGCTGCGCCGCTCTCGCCGCCGCCGTCAGCCCAGCTGCCGATGGTGCAACCCTCTAACGTCAGGCCGGTGGCGTTCACCTTAACGGTATATTTATAGCGGCTGCCCGCTTCTAATACGACGTTGTTCTGCGGACGGAAGTAGAAGGTGCCGCCGCCGAGTTCCACCTTGACGAACGGTTTGCCTGCCGCAATGGTCTGCGGGGCGGTTAGTGCCTCGTAGGTGTTGCCGCTTGCGTTGTAGGTCTTGATGGCGGTCGGGTTGCCGTTATCGGCGGACAGGCTCACGAGGCTCACCGTGGCACCAGCGACGCTCGTGAATCCCGTGCCGGGCTTCAGTTCGATTGTCACGCGTGCCGTGCGGTGGGTAAATTCAAGAGTCGGGTTGTTAAATTCCACCTTCCGGTTCTCAGCAGAGATGAAGTCGCTGTTCTGGAAGTCAGCCAATTTGCTTTGGTCTTCGGCCACCTTCACGGCAGGCATCTGTGTGATGTCGGCATTGTTGAAGGGCCACCATGCCGATACGGTAATCGGGTCGCGGCTGGTCCAGTAGTACGGGTCGTTCTCGCGTGAGAGCGTGGCACTCTTGAAATCGGTAGAAGCCGTAACGGTGTATTCCTTTACCGCATCGCCCATCTTGAGTGCCACGGAAGTGACGCCCTGCCAGTCGCCGTCCACAGCGGCACGGGTGGAAGAGGCTGCCAGCGGCGTTGCTTCTACGGACAGTCCGGTGGCACGGATGAATACAGGGTATTCACCTTCGGGCAGACGGTTATCGCCAGCAAGTTCGTCCTGCGTGCAGGCGGCAAGGGCGAACAGCAGTGCGGTGGCTGCGGGGATAAATAATCTATGTCTCATAATTCTTCATTCTAATCGATTAATTATTAAAATCCTACAGGTCAGCACCCACATCTCCACCGTCTATATCGTTCCACTTTGCAATGGTGGCTTCGCTGACTTCAAGGACTTTGTTGCGTACCTTGACGGTATAGGTGTAGTTGTTGCCCGCCAGCAGTGCGCCTTCGGGCACGGTGAGTGTGGCATGATATTCCTGACCTTTGTAATTCACAACCAACGGCAGGGATGCAACTGTCTGCGGGAAGAGGATGATCGATGACGTGAGAACGCCGTCTGCCAAATTCATGGCCAGTTCTCCGGTCTGTGCCCCGTTGTCTGCGGTGGCAATACCGTCGGCCGTGTTGAACGTACCGGTGAGTAACAATCCGTCCAGCGTGTAACGTTCAGGCTTGACCACGCTGAAATTCACGCCGTCGCCCGCCTCGAAGGTAAGGGTTATCTGGCTCATGCGGTGGTGGAAGGAGTTGTCTTCACCGCCTTTGGCGGTTTTGTCGGTGAAGCTTACTACCGGGTTGTTTTTGTCTCCCGTGGCTCCTGAAGCAAAGAGGAAGTCGATGGCAGGCTGGTTCTGCTGCGCCGTGGCATCGGTCGTGGCTGTGAGGATGCCTCCCGCCGCGTTGTACGGATAGTAGGCGCGGAAAGTATGGGTCTTTGTATCTTCGATATAGATAACCTTTCCTTCTGCCTCAAATTTCCCGTTTTTCAGGATGAAAGGCACGTTGCCGTACTGGGAATCGTTGCCGATGTCGGTGATGCCGATACGGTCGCCGGCAGTCCAGGTGGTTCCGCTGGCGCGGGTGGCGGGGGCGATGTCGGCGGTAAACTGGGCGGCCACGGGGTCACCGTTCAGGTTCTCGTTGTCGTTGTTGCAGGCTGCCAGTGCGAGGGCGAGCATCGCAAGTGCAAAAAATCTTGTCTTCATTATATTCTGTTATTATATTAGTTAAATTCCATTTCAATAATTGCTGCACCTTAGCAAAATCAAAGCAAGCTTTGCTTCTGCGTTCGGTTTGCTAATTATTTACAAATCGGCATTTACATCATCACCTTTCACTTCTTCCCAGCCGTTGATTTCGACTCCGTCCACTTCCATGCCTTCGGGAGTCTCAACCAGCGTTCCGCCGAGGGTCAGCGATTCGCCCTTTCCGGTGTTGAACCCCTTGAGGGCTTCCGTGATGTCGCTTTTCAGCGTCGTGGGGGTCGGGTTGCCGTCCGCATAGCGGATTTCACCCGTCAGCAGTTGTTCCGTGCCGGTCACACCCAGCAACCGCACCGTGGCTTTCCACTTGCCGGCATCGTCACCTTCGGTTATCTTGGTGAAGGGCAGCACGACGTTTGAAGCGGCTCCGTAGGTATCGGTAGCGAAATCGAGAGTTCTGGCTGCACCCGTCAGATGGGCAACAATCTCCGTGATGCGTCCGGCGGCATCCCCCGTCGGTTTGATGATAAGCGTCAGTTCGCGTACCTGCTGCTTCATTGCGGCGGTCAGCGGATAGTCCTTGTCTTTCTCGATGCTCACCTGTTTCGTATAGGTGAAGAACCATCCCGGGGCATTGTTCACAAAGGCATCCGTTCCTGCCCGGTTTCCCGTGGCTGCGGCAATGGTGGCGGTGGTACCATTTACCATGATTCCTTCAGCAGGGTTCCACACCGCAAGGGTGTAGCTGCCCGGAGCAAACAGATGGTTGGGGGCATGGGTGGCGGAAGTCTCCGTACCCGTATAGTCACCCATGGTAACCGTCCATGTGGTAGGTATGTCGATACCCTCACCGCGTGCCGACCAGTCGGCTGTCACCGCAATCTTCCCATAGTCGGGATGCGGCGTGTCATAAAGCGTGTCCTTCACGCAGGAAGAGAGCAGCACGGCGGCTGCCATTCCTACCATATTTATATATTGTCTTGCTTTCATACTCTATTCCTCCGTATTAGAATAACTTCCATACCAATGTCACACCGGCGTTGATGGGGCCACACCAATTTTTTGTCTCGTTGCCACAGCGCACGCGCACACCATCGATGACTTCATATTTTTCGAAATCGGCATTCAGGTAGCCCAAACCGAGGTTGAAATCAAGATCTAATGCCTTGTTTAGTCGCAGCTGATAGCCGGCGGTGATGCCGCCACCCATCAGGTCGCCCTGCTTGCCTGTTTCGGAAAGCTTGTAGTTGAACTGTCCAGCCTTGAACATCGCGCCCAGATGCCAGGCTTTCTTCTCACCCATATAGTAACGTACTTCCGGAGCCACTTCCCAGAGTGCATAGCGGCGGTCTTTGTCACTCCAGCTCCAAGAAGTCCACGAGCCGTTTACGGCAATGCCCCACGATGGACAGATGCGCCATTCAAGTCCTAAATCTGGTGTCAAGGTAGCCCAGCGCAGCAGGTTGGCACGCAGGGAGAGATGATAATCAGTTGTGATTTTGGTTTCCGACAGCGTGTCGGCAAGTGTATTTTGTTGAGCGGTTTTCTCGGCTTCTGCCTTTTCAGCGGCAAGTCGGGCTTCTTCCGCCTTGCGCTGCTCTTCGGCAAGCCGTTCCTGCTCGGCACGCTTCTCGGTTTCTAAGCGTTCGGCTTCCGCCTTGCGTCGTGCTTCTGCTTCCGCATCCGTCACGGCTGTTTCCTTTACCGGTACCGTCAGGCGCACGGTGACAAAATCACCCTCTGTCACATGATTGCGGGTAATGAAGTTTTCTTCCTTGATTTTCGCTCGTGTAATCAGTTCTGATTTAACACGGTTGGCACGAATCTTCGCTGTTGCAAGGTTCTTGACTTCACTGCTCTGCGAATTGCAATATCCGTCAACCAATAGCGGCAGTTTGCCGTCAAGAATTGTTGCTTTGTTGTTTTCGATACATTCCAACAGGCGGGCAAGTTCCGTGTCATTGCCATTCCAAGGCACGTAGAACATGTCCTTCTGCGTAACGAACCGGAAGGTGTAGGTCGTGTCTGCTTTCTGCTGCGCAATGACAGGAAAAGTTACCGTCATCAGCCACAGAAACAGGGTGAGAAAAGTGATTTTTCTGCTCATATAAACTTGAATTTATTATCTTTGTCTTCTCCAAAGGTAATAAATGCCATTCAGCGCCCAAAATATTACAAAAACTTTTTCTGTTGAAATACAGCGTTTTATAAAAATTGTCGTTTGAGCACTTTTCAAATTGTCGTTTGAGCACTTTTTTTGTCGAATTAGCACTTTTTTGTCGCTTGAGCACTTTTTGAAAATGAGCTTCTGAGACCTTTTTCATCGGCTTTTTACCACACAAATTATTCCAGATTTGCTTTTTTCCACTTGCCAGGCGTACATCCTTCCTTCTCTGTAAATGATTTGATAAAGTTACTGCGGGAAAGAAAACCGGAAGACTCAGCCAGCTTCTGTATATTGATTTCCGGATGCTCCTTCAGTATGTTTTTCGCATACTCCAACCGGAGACCGGTTATCCATTCGCGGAATGTCATTTTATACGTAGTCTTGATATAAGCGGAAAGATAGGTACGGTTCGTATGAAGTATTTCGGACAGTTCTTTTATGGTAAGTCCCTGCTGGACATAGCCGTCTGTCTTTATCCAGTTGGCCACTTTCTCTATAATTTCTGTATAGGACACTGGAACTTCTTTCTCAGAAACTATTTCAGGTTCTGTTTCCGTATCTGTCAGAAGTTCTTCTTCAGACTGTATATCTTGCTCAAAAGCATTTTCCACCTGTTCATAGAACAGCAGGTAGTTCTGATAGCTGTAGAAAAGATAGCTGTAGAACGGTATTGACGACAAAATCCAGATAAAAACATATTTGTCTGGCAGAAATGTCAGCAATCCGCATCCGACACCGAAGATAACAGCCCAATAAGTGAATATGGAAAGCCATTCGATATATGTGCCTATATCATCCGCCTGAGTTTCATTGAAAATCCGAATGGCTCTACGATATGCAATTATGACTCTGCGAGCTAAAACGATTCCAAAAACGACTAACCATACAGCTAAAGCAAATAAAGAGATTTTTTGCATGATTCCGCTTGGCAACAGGAACAACACAACTCCGGAAAGAGTTGAGAATATAATCCATAAAATGATATGTGTCCACACACGCCGTTTGGTAATGTAAAAACGATCAAGCAACATTATCAATGCCGAACTGAACAGAGAATAGCACAGGAAGTATGTGGACATGTTCATCAATATGGCAGAATCCGCATTTTTGAATCGGATACCAAAGAAGAAATGTACCGAATAGTTTGCCGAAAGCAGTAGCATAGCTATACCCATAATCTGTCGAGAGCGGAGATAATTCTTGAAAATTTTCTTTTCAGGAGTCTTTGCAAACAAAAAATAAAAGCCGAAGAATAACATCAACGGCAGTGCGGTATAAAGTGAAAAACTGTATATAGATGGTTCCATTGTTATGCTTATTTGATTTTGATACAAAGTTACGTCTTTTTCTTCACAAATAGACACATAATCTATGATTTAACGTTATAGATTCGGTCATATTAGATTGAAAAATTATTAGAATTAAAGCCAGTGGTGAAAAATTCAACCACTGGCTTTTTCTGTCAAGACTTCGATATTAAAGTTTTACACCTTTGGATTCCGATAAACCGGGTCTCCCTATAATTAAATGACTGCGTACAAAGTCCACGTGCGGGCTTTCCGGCTGTTGTTCCGTCTGTTTTTTCTCGTTGCCTTGCCGGTTCTCTTCTGTGTTTTCCTGAGCCGGAGCCAGCTCAAGCTGTATCTTGCGGTCCAGTGCGGCGAGTTCGGACTTCAGCTGTTTCAGCTCGTCCTCCTTCTTCCACACCTTGCCCGCTATCTCCTGCAACTGCGGAATCTCCTTTTCCAGCACTTCGTTCTTAGACTTGTACTGGTCGATGATGGTCGGAATCCTCTCCAATGCGTTCAGAAAGTTTCGTGCGGCAGCAATCGGGTCTGCCATCGCCAGATGCCCGTTGTTGTAGGTGTACTTGTAGTTCCCCTCCACCACGAAGCGGTTGTCGGTGAACTCCAGACCTTCTTTGAGTGTCCTCTCGCTGACCACCTTTATCGGAAAGCCGTAAAGTTCCCCGACAGCCTTGTACAGTCCACCAGTCGTGGCGTTCTTGGCGATTTCCTGCAAACGCTTACCGATGACCTTCTCATCCGTTGAATCCACGCCGTCCACCTTGACAAGATTAAGGCGGCTGCCTTCCTTATCAGTCTGCACAACGGAAAGAAAACGGTTCCAGTCTTCCGTCATGGCTTCGATGAAAGCCGTGTTGTTGCGCAGTTCTCCCGTCTTGGATTCCAGCTTGAACTCCGAATCGCGCTTGCCCTTGTTGAACGACTTGCGTTCCCCTTCGAGCGAGGCGATACGCTTCTCTAATTTCGCCTTATCCAAAAGGTCGGTATTGCCGGAGAGCAACGCCATATACTCCGAGAAGTTCATACCCGATTTTTCGTCCATTGCTCCCTCGTCGATGGTACGTGCGCCCATCGCTCCACTTTTGAGCTGCGATATGAACGTCTGCTTGCAGTGCAGCAGATTGAACTTGTAGCTGTCCAGCGACTTTTCCACCGCGTAGATGATGATATCCACGTTGTTCTCGGCAAAATGCTTAGCAATCTCGTTCCCGGCTCTAACACCCCGTCCGTCACGCTGTTGCAGGTCGGACGGTCGCCACGGTGTATCAAGGTGATGGATGGCGACGCATCTTTTCTGCGCATTCACGCCCGTTCCGAGCATACTTGTGGAGCCGAACAGCACTCGCACTGTCCCTGCGTTCATGGCATCTATCACCGCCTTACGAGCCTTATCCGTCTTACACTCCTGAATGAAGCGCACCTCACTTGCCGGTATGCCGTAATCCTCCACCAACTTGCGTTTTATCTCGCTGTACACGTTCCATCCTTCCCCCGGCTGATATGTACCCAAGTCGGAGAACACGAACTGCGTTCCTTTGTGCGCATCGTATTTGTGGTAATACTCCGCTATCATTTTGGCGCAGTGGCTCGCCTTGTTGTCGGAGTGGTCTTCGTAATTGGGGTCTATCATGCGCATATCCAAAGCCATCTTCCGCGCGTAGTCGGTAGCGATGAGCATCTTAGCCTTCTCTTCCGTTTCAGACAGCGGCAACCTGCCCAACAACGTCGCGTCACCTGTCTTGGCAAATTCCATCAGTTGTTTGATGAAATACTCTTGGTCGGGTGTAGGCGGTATGTGGTGCAGTATCTCGTTCTTGTGCGGACGATCCACACCCACGTCCTCCGCCGTGCGGTAGTCGGTGATTTCGTTGTAAAAGGCGGCAAGCTCCGGCACTTTGATGAAGTAGCGGAAACGCTCCTTCTGCACCACGTTGTTTGTCACGTTGAACTCGAAGTCGGTCGTCTTCTTGGCGAAGATAGCCGCCCATGCGTCGAAACAGCGGATGTCCTGCCGTTCCAGTTCCTTCGGGCGCAGGTACTTAAAGAGCAGGTACAATTCCGTCAGACTGTTGGAAATAGTCGTGCCGGACAGGAACGTAGCCCCTAAGTCTTTGCCCGTACGCTCCTGTATAGTTCGTATGGCAAAAAGCATATTCAGGGCTTTCTGGCTCCCCTCCGAGTTTCCCAACCCCGCCACACGGTCATGCCGGGTGTTGAAAGTCAAGTTCTTGAATTGGTGGCTCTCGTCTATGAAAATGTGGTCGATGCCCATCTGTTTGAAGTCCACCACGTCATCTGTGCGCGACTTGATGGCGTGTTCCACTTTCTCTAACTTCGCCACAAGGTTGTGCTTGCGCTTCTCCAATCCTTTCAGCATCGCCCGCGACACGTTCTTGCCTTGCTGCCGTAAGACTTCGAGGTTTTCCTCCACCGTGTCAAGCTCCGCTTGCAGGATGCGTTGCTGCAACTCCGGTGACTGCGGTATCTTGCCGAACTGGTCATGCGACATGATGACGCAATCATAGTCATTGTTTTTGATGTTGTTGAAGAAACGCACACGGTTGGCGGTCGAGAAATCCTTTTCCGAAGCGTAGAGGATGCGGGCATTCGGATAGGCAGCTTGATAAGTGGCGGCAATCTCCGCGACATTGGCTTTCAGACCAATAATCATCGGCTTGTGCGCCAAGTTCAGACGCTTCATTTCATGCGCTGCAATACACATTATCAGTGTTTTACCTGTTCCGACTTCATGGTCGCATATTCCGCCGCCATTCTGTTTTATCATCCAGACGCAATCCTTCTGCGACGGATAAACGCTTTGAATACCCCGGCTTGCCAATCCTTTCAGATTGAGGTCGGGAAACGTCTGGTGCGAACCGTCATACTTCGGGCGCACGAAACAGTTGAACTTGCGGTTATACATTGTCACGAGCCGTTCCTTGAACTGCGGCGACTGCTCTTCCAACCATTCCGAGAACCCGTTGCGGATTTCGTCAATCTTGGCGTTGGCGAGCTGTATGCCCTCGCTGTCACGCACCTTGATGTCGTTGCCGTTCTCATCTTTGCCAATACTTTTCATCATGTCGGGACAGGTGTTGTGCAAAGCGTGTTTCAACAGGTGCATACCGTCATAGTTCCGGTAATAGCCCTTTACCAGAAACTCGTCCGTGATCTTCATGGTGCGGTAGCCGCACGCCACGGAAAACTCGTCCATGCTGGCGGAATAGGCGATTTTCACGTCCGTGTCGAAAAGATGGCTCATGTAGGCGGCATACACGCCCGTGGGAATCCAGCGTTCACCGAAGTTGAAGTCGAGGTCTTCAAAGGCGATACGCTGCGGCTCGGCTTCCTTCAAAGCCTCCAAAGCCTGTTTCACTTCCGGCAATCTTTTGCTTTCCAGATTATTTTCCATCCATGCCTCTATACGCTCCGCCTTCTCTATCACGTTTCCCGCGATGAAGCGGTCTTTAATCTCGTAACCGGTTACGAGCGGATTGTAGAAGATACGCCCCTTGAGGGCATTGAGAAGCTCCTCTTCCGTACTGTCTGTTATCCCCCGCATATAGTTGAGATTGACCGTACCATACTTGTTGAGCGATGCAGACAAGGCTTCTTCCGGAGAACCGACGTTGGCATGGTTCTCCACCGAGAAGGAAACGGGACGGTCGAAGATGTCCGCTTTGACGAACTTGCCGTCCTCCGCACGTTCCAGCGAAAGGATGTCGCGCCCTCCGGCGTCCATCATCACCAGTTTCACGTTCTGTTTGGCGTTGAGGTTGCCATAACGCATGACAAACTCGTCGTAACAGGTGTTCAGGTGTTCACGCCAAGGTACATTTTCCTCACGTCTGTTCGATTCATAGCGGTACAACCGCTCGTATGCGTCACGGAGCGATACATACAGCAACGCTTTCTCTTTCTGATAACCGGTTAGTCCAAGCGGCTGGAAGGTTGCACCGTAGGGAGTAATGTCCTTCAGATAACCGATGTCGCGTGCCCTGTTTGCCACCAGCGACCCTTCACGCAGGTGCATTTCCGGCGTGCGGTGATAGGGACGCGGCGTAAGGTCGAGGGCTTCTTTTTTCGGCTTTTCCGTTTCAAATTCCGGGAACAGGGAAGTGGCAACCGTTTCGGAAGTAGGCACAACTTCTGCCGGTGTTTCAGGTTGCTTTATTTCTTCCGTTTGTTCCGGCTTTTTATCCATATTGTCCGAAGAAGGCGCAAAAGCAGGGTTCAACGTGTCTTTGATACCCATCTTTTTCAGTTGTTCCTGCCTGTGCCGTTCTGCCTCAAGCCGTAGGGCCTTGCGCCGTTCCGCTGTCAGACTCATCATTGTCTCATAGAAGCCGTTGATGGGAGGATTGGTTTCCCAATCCAGAGTGGCGTAAATGTCGTCCGGGTCGTTTGGCTTTTCGGCATTTTCCGGCTTTTCTTCCTTATTACCGTTTACCGGCTTGGCGGCTTCAACGGGTGGAGTAACTTTGACCTGCGGTTTAGGCGTGGACGGCATAGGCTTCGGCTTGCTTTCCTTTTTCGCTGCCTTTTTCTTTTTTGCCGGTTCCTCTATGGGCATACCCCAAAGGTCGAGCAGGGTAAGCTGCACGGCTGACGAATGGTTGGGTTGGCGCGGCTCAATCTCCGGCTTTTCCTCTATGGGCTGTGCCTGCGGCTTCTCCACTCCCTTGACAGGCTCAATTACAGAAACGGGGGCTATTACAGAAGGTGATACCTTTTCTGTTTTCGGAGCAGGTTGCACTTCCGCAGCCGTGCTTTCCTCCTTTGTCGGATGCAGGCTGTGTTTCTCATACAGTTTCCTGTCAAGTTGTTGCAGTTCTATTTTCAGATGCTCCCGCAAGTCTTCCGCCAGTTGTGCGATGTCCCCACGGTGCAGGAGTTTATAGGCTGGTTTCCCGTACGGGTCGGTACTTCTGATCAAATCCGTGTGTGAAAGCGAGCCGATGCTCCATACATACCCATTTACGGAAGTGCCGATAGGGGTCTGTTCGGTCTGCACGAAGAGTTTTTCGTTGTAATACAGTTCACCATTCTTTCCGCTGTTCTTTTGCAAGATAATCAGGTCGCTGCCCACCTCCGTTCCCGCGTTATCCGTAAAGAGGTTGTTCGGCAGGCGGGCTACGCCCACCAGATTGGTATGGTTCATCATATACTCGCGTATGGGCGCGTTGGTCGGGGCATCCAGTACCCCCTGCGAGGTGATGAACGCCACGATTCCGCCTTCACGCACCGCGTCAAGGCTTTTCAGGAAAAAGTAATTGTGTATCGTCCGTGCCGCCGAGTGCCTTGCAGGATCCTTGCTGCCCGAAAATTCCGGGTCGAACACCGCCACATCGCCAAACGGTATATTGGAGACAGCCAAATCAAAATGGTTCATGAACGGCTTTTCTATCTTCTCGAAGCCCTGTACCCTTACTTTCTGTCCGGGATGCAGGTGCTTCAGTATCTTGCCCGTCATCAGGTCTTTCTCAAAAGCCATGATGTCCGCGTCCGGTCTGTTCTCCAGCACGGCGTCCACGAATGCACCGACACCTGCCGACGGCTCCAGCACCCGGTCGGGACGGATGCCGTGTTCATGCAGCACGTCCGCGATGGTCCCGGTTATCTCCGGCGGGGTATAGAAGGCGGTCAGCACGGACTGCTTCATGGCATCCATATACCGTTTGTACTCCGTCTCGTCTTTTGTGTTCTCCCGCAGCAACCTGTGCAGTTCCACGGTAGGGGCAAACAGTTCGAGGTCGGACTTCGCCCAGTGGACGGCATCCGTCAGTTCCCTTGCAGGGTTGAGTATGCTCTTCAGTCCCCCGAAACCGCAATAACGCTCTAACAAGAGCCGTTCGCGTGCGGTGGGTGTGCGCTGTTCCCTGTCAAGGAGGAATGCCGTCCGTATCGCCTCGATGTTGTCCCTCAGCCTCTGTTTGCGGTTAAACGCCATACTCTTCGATATAGAGGATGACGGCTCCCGTCAGCTCCGTGTAGAGCAGGTCATATTCGGGCGACAGGGCGAAATTGTCGTCCGAGAGGTCATAGATGGAGAATACGTTTCCGACAAGCGGTAGCAGCTTCTGGGTAAAGGCTTCACATTTTTCTCCCGGTACTTCACCCGCAAATTCGTTCTCCACGACTTCGCGCAGGATGGCGTGCCTGGAGTAGCGAAGGCCCTCCGTCAGCACCTTCATCGCCAGTTCCTGCGCCCCGTCGGCAGGATAGCCTTCGAGCCTTGCCCGTTCATACGCTTCGGCGGCACGGTCGGTTCTTTCTCGGATGAAGGCTTCATCGGCTGCCTGTTCGAACTTGTTCGTGGTGAGGTAGTCCAGCAGGTACAGACCGTAATAGGAAAAGTCGGTCCGACCCTCGTTTTTCTTCTTGTTGTTCATTTCTTTGGAATTTAGTGGATTGATAATGATGATAGGGATAATCGTTGGAAAACGAGAAGAAAAAGGCACCCGGTATCCCTCCGAGTGCCACCACTAAATCCAAAGTATGAGTGTAATCCGGTATCGAAGAACAATTCATTACTCTGAACCAGTGGCAAAGTTAAACATTTATTTTCTTCTTTTCGCAGAGGTCGCTTTACTTTTCCTTTCTGGGAACACGAAAACCGTGTTATAGTCCCCGTCAAAGGCGACTACGGCATCAAAACTCTTGCCCTGCTTGCTCTTGAATCCTTTGAGCAGTTTCGTGTGTCCGTCGGTGAGCAGGTTTTTGATTTCATCATCAGAGAGGGTGCGGTTTGCTTTCAGGCGGAACACGGGCAGACCGCACTCCGCGTTGTCGCAGCGGACGACCTTGCCGTAAAACTGCATCGTCCCCGCTCCGCACTTGGGACACTTGCAGCCGGAATCCCTGCGGGCGAACAGCTTGTCGCACGACAGCAGTTCGGAGGTAATTTCCCGTGTATATGCCTCAATCTTCCTGCGGAAGTCATCGGCGGGCAGTTCCCCACGCTCGATGCGTGCCAATTCCTTTTCCCATTCGCCCGTCATGGCGACATCGGCAATACGCATCGCCTTCACGACCGAGTAGAGGGCAAGCCCTTTTTCGGTGGGGACAAGCGACTTCTTGCAGCGTTCCATATAGCCGCGCTTGAAAAGCGTTTCGATGATGGACGCACGGGTGGCGGGCGTGCCGATGCCGCAATCCTTCATAGCCTGCCGCAATGCGTCGTCCTCTATCTCCTTGCCAGTCGTTTCCATCGCGGACAGCAGGGTGGCTTCGGTATGCAGCGGCTTGGGTTTGGTCTTTCCCTCCGTGATGGAGGCGGCTTTCAGTGCCAGCGTGTCGCCTTCCTGCCAACAGGGAATGGCGGCGGTTTCCTCTTGGCTGTTGTTCTCTTCTCCATTCTCCTTGCCATAGACGGCACGCCATCCGGCTTGCCTGATGATGCTGCCTTTTGCCACGAACTCCACTCCGGCACACTCTGCCGTGACGGTGGCAGTGTCCTTGACGCATTTTTCGGAGAAAGCCTCAAGCATGCGCCCGGCTATCATGTGATAGACGGTGCTGTCCTCTTTGGAGAGGAACAGCGGCTTCTCGCCCGTGACGAGCAGGGCATGGTGGTCTGTCACCTTGCCGCCGTCCAGGCTGCGGCGTGTCGGCACGGCTTTCGGCTGCAACTTGCCCTTCCATTCGGGCAGGCTGCCGATGAAGGCAAGCAGCTTGGGGATTTCCGCGAACACGTCTTCGGGAATGTAGCGGCTTCCGGTTCGCGGATAGGTGATGAGCTTCTTCTCGTAGAGCTTCTGCGCGATTTCAAGCGTCTGTTCCGCCGTGAAGCCATGCTTGGCGTTGGCTTCCTTCTGGAGCGTGGTCAGGTCGTACAGGAGCGGTGTTTCCTCCGTCTTCTCCTTGCGTTCGGCTTTCGTGACGGTGGCTGTGCCTGCCGACTTCACCTTATTATACAGTTCCGTCGCGGACTCTTTCTCTTTCCATTTTTCGGAAGAGGAAAACTTCACCGTTCCTTCATCGCAGCCGTCCGTTGCGATATGGAGCTGCCAGAAGGCTTCGGGGGTAAAGCGGCGGTTCTCCCAATAGCGTGCGCACACCATCGCCAACGTGGGTGTCTGCACCCGCCCGACGGAATACGTGCCGTGTCCGGCGGCGATGGAGAGAGCCTGCGTGCCATTGATGCCCACGAGCCAGTCGGATTCGCTCCGCGCTTTGGCGGCGAGGTAGAGGTTGTCATACTTGCTCCCCGCTTCGAGGTTGCGCAGTCCATCGCGGATGGCCTTGTCGGTAAGCGAGCTTATCCAGAGGCGCACGAAAGGGGTGGCGCATCCTATGTAATGGTAGAGGTATCGGAAGATAAGTTCGCCCTCGCGACCGGCATCGGTCGCCACGATGATTTGCTCACTGTCATTGAACAGGCGGGTTATGGTTTTTATTTGTGCCACTACGCCGCTGTCGGGTTTGTAGCCCTTCTCAGCCTTTACCTGACGGGGTATGAGCGTGAAGGAGTCGGGGATGACGGGCAGGTTGTCACGGACAAAGCCGCGTATGCCGTAACCGTCGGGCATGGCAAGCTGGACGAGGTGCCCGAATGCCCATGTCACGGCGTAGCCGCCTCCCTCGAAATATCCTTCCTCTCTCTTTGTCGCGCCCACGATACGGGCGATCTCACGTGCCACAGACGGCTTTTCTGCAATGATTGTCTTCATATTTTTCTGTCGTTTTGAATTTTACAAATGTTACTTCGGATTTAGTGGCGGACACCGGATTACATCTTCATGCCCTTATTGTTTTTCTTTTGCGGCTTCTCCTGCTGCTGTTGCTGTGCGGTGTCCTTCGGGGCGGTCTGTCCCTTCCGCAACGGCTCCTTCAGGTTCTTGGTAGCCTCGTTGGTCTTGCCCTCGCTGTTCACCGCCACCTGCGTGCGGCTCTCGTTGGAAGGCGCGATCTTCTGCGCGTTGTCGGGGTTGGTGTCGTAGCGGTACGGGCGTCCCTTCTCCGGGTTGAACCTGATGTACATCGTGGCGTGGAAGCCCTGCTTGTCGGTCACGTTCTCCAGTTTCACGGCTTTGCCAGCCACGTAGTCGGCTTTCTGCTGCTCGGTGAAGTCCACGCCGCTCCATTTGCTGATGGGGCGGATGCTGCCGTCGGCGTTCGTCCACGTGTTGCGGCGTTGCTCCTTGTTCGTGTTGGCTGTATTTTCCGTACCCTGCGCCTGTCCCTGTGCGGGGTTGTTCTTGGCTTCCTGTGCTTGTGCGGCACGTGGCGACCTGCCGGTTCCCGGCACGAACTCCACGCCGCGCTGCTCCACGTTCACTTGCAGGGTGGTGACGAACTTCCTGCCGTCCTTGCGTTCGATGAGTTTGTCGCGCACAGGCAGCCCGGCACGCAGCATGTCCTGCTCCTGCTTGGTGATTTCCGTCTTGCCGATGCGCTCCGGTATGCGCACCTTGTTTGCCGGGACATCCGTGATTTCGTTCGTCTTGCGGTCGATGCTGACGAACGAGGGGATGATCTCGCCCGTTTCCCTGTCCACGAGGTCCACAACCCTGCCGAGGTTGCCCGTTTCGCGCAGGTTCTTCCGGTCGTCGTCGGAGAACTTGTGTTCCTTGTACTCGTCGAGTTTCTGCTCCTTGCGGATGAAGTGCGGCACAAGGCTGACGTTGCCCTCGCCGTCCTTCTTGAAGGAGAGGCGGGCATCCAGCTCGAAAGCTTCTCCGCCGAAATTGGGCGACACCCTCACCAAGTCGGACTTGCCGTAGTTGAGCATCCTGTCAAGGTTGCCCGACTTTTCAAGGTCGTCGCGCTTCACGCCCCATTTCTCCTCCAACTCCTTCCAGTTGATCTTGCTCTCGTCGATGGGTTGGTAGCCCCGGTTGCTCTGCGCCTGCTGCGGGTTTTCCTGATTCTGTTCGTTTTTCTGTTCCATTTCTTCCTGTTTTTTAGGTTCGTCATCTTGTTTCTGTCCCGGTTGTTCCTGCTTTTCGGCGGACTGCTCCTCCTGTACTTTCTTTTCGTAGCCGGAGGTGTCCACCTTGTGGGGCGCAAGCATCTCCTTGTTGCCCTCGGGGTCTTTCAGCAAGTCCTTGATAACTTCCAGCAGCTTGTCGGCTTGGTCCGCCGCGACACGGTAGAAACCGAAGCGGCTGGGTTCCTTGCACTGCCGGAAGAAGTTTTTAAAGAAGTTGTCCAGCACGTCTCCGTGCCTGTCGAATTGCAGGAAACTCTGCGCGTTCTCCGCCTTTGCGGGGGTACGCTTGGGTGAGCCGTCGGCGTTAAGCCCGGCTACCACGCTAATCTCGCCCGTCTTCTCGTCGCGGACTATCAGCACGTCTTTTTCTGTTGTTTTCTTTGCCATTTGAAAAATGTTTTAATGGGTTATTTATTAAAGAAATTATGGATACGCGCCTTGTAGAAGGCTATATCTTCCTTGCGGAAATCCTTTACGTGTTCGGAGAGGAATGTCAGTACGTCCTCCTCGCTGTAATAGGTCTTTTTGCCGAGCGTCTTGTACGGCAATGCACCGATGCTGCGGTAGCGCTGCAGGGTACGCTTGCTTATCTGGAGCAGCATGCAGAGGTCTTGGTTGTCGAACATCCTGATACTTTCCATCGGGTTTGGGGCTTTGCCGGACGGTCGCAGGGAGAGCAGCAGCTCGTCCTGACGGTCGAGCCGTTCCATCAGCTTCTGCATCCAGTCCTCAAAATTGTTTCGTGTAAGCAGTTCCATATCTTATGTCCTCCTTCCTTTGGGTTTGCCGCCGCCCGTGCGCAGCGTGTGGTTGCGTTTCAGTTCCGTCAGTGTCGCTGCATCTTCTGCCACGGTGCAGTCTGCGAGCAGGCGGTCTATTTCCGACCGGCGGTAGCGGCATTTGCCGCGCAGCACGATATAGCCGATGCGCTGTTCGCTGCGCATACGTTGGAGGGTACGGGTACTCACGTTCAGCAGGTGCGCCGCCTCGCGGGTGGTGAGCAGCATGTCGGAAGACTCTCCCTTCCTCTCACCGGAAACGGCACGCACATAGACCGCTATCTCGGCTATCTGTTCCGTCAGGGCGGTGAAGGCGGAACTTTCAATCGTTATCACTTTCATATTTTGTCCTTTCTTTTGTTTCTCTGCGGCAAAATTCGGCAATAAACAAAAGGGGCTTTAACAACTCATTACGTGACTCACGTAAGATTTTCTTTGAAAGTGACTCCGTAACCCGGACAACCGGCGCAACAAGCTGCCGTATAGCGGAAAACGGCACGCATTCAAGGCGGCTGCGTTACCTTTGCGGTAAATCATTAAATGTTTTGGTATATGGAAATCGTATCTATCGAGAAAAAGACCTTCGAGATGATGCTGGCGTCATTCAACGCCCTCTCGGAGAAAGTCGCCGCCCTCAGGCGCAAAAGCGACGGCGGGCGGCTGGAAAGGTGGCTCACGGGCGAGGAGGTCTGCGGGCAGTTGAGAATCAGCCCGCGCACGTTGCAGTCATTGCGTGACAGGCGGCTTATCGGCTACTCGCAGATGAACCGCAGGTTCTATTACAGGCCGGAGGAGGTCAGGCGGCTTATTCCGCTTATCGGCACGATCTATCCCGATGGAAAATGACTCTGTTTTTATTAACCACTTAATCCGATGTTATGATGAACGAGAACAACGAGGTTTTCTCAATGGAGGACGAGCCGGTTGCCACCGCGATACAGAATATGCTCAAAGGCTCCAAATGGCTCTCCGCATTTTTGGAAAGTTACCGTCCGCCACTGGACGGGGAACATTACCTGACGGACAGGGAGGTGGCGGAAATGCTCCGGGTAAGCCGCCGCACCTTGCAGGAGTATCGCAACAACAGGATGCTGCCCTTTATCCTTCTGGCAGGTAAGGTGCTTTATCCCGAATCGGGACTGCGTGAACTGTTGGAGGCGAATTACCTCAAGCCGCTGGAATAAGGCGGTTGCATGAAAAAAAAGGAAACGGACAGCACCCGATGGTGTTGTCCGTTTCCTTTTTCGTTGTCTGTATGCGTGTTCAGCAATATCCGGTTTTCCCGTTCTGTATGAACATCACGTATGCCTGCCTCTTTTCCTTTGAGAGTGCCTTCTCCACCAGCCACATGCGGAACACGTGTGTATAGTAGGTGTTCAGCCGGAAGGCTACTGGAATGATGATTTCAAGCGAGTAAACATCCGCGTACAGGCCGTTTTCAAGCTGTATGTAGCGGCATACCTCGTAGTCGTTCAGCACGTCCGACTTGCGGACGGCTTTGATGGCGGCGTTCACTGCCGGGACGGTGGCATGGAACTCTTCGGCGATTTCCCCGGCGGTCATCCATACCTCGTTACCGGTTACGCTGACCGTCTTGTCCTCTATAATGATTATGTCACGTTTCATGGCGTCTCTGTTTTAGATGGTACATCCTGCAAATTCCTCGATTTGGTTCAATCTTGCGGCAAGGTTCTCCATGTCTTGGTTGAGCTTCTCTTTGGTTATCTTCGCGTATATCTGCGTTGTCTTTATACTCTTGTGTCCCAGCATGGAACTGACTGTTTCGATGGGTACACCGTTGGAGAGGAACACCGTCGTGGCTGCCGTATGGCGGCTCTGATGCCACGTGATATGCTTGGTGATGCCGCAACGCTTGGCGACGGCACGGATCCCGGCGAGGCACGTGTTGTAGTGGGGAACAGGGAAAATCCTGCCGTTTTCGCACAGCCCGCGGTATTTGTCGATGATTTGTTTCGCAATGTCAAGCAGGCGGATGTTAGACACCACGCCCGTCTTCTGGCGGTTGATGTTTATCCACTCGTGTTCATCGAAGTAGGTGCGGATGTTCTCTTCCGTCAAATTGCGCATATCGGCGAATGACAAGCCCGTGAAGGCGCAGAACAGGTAGAGGTCGCGGTATAGTTCCTGTTTGGCGTTCTTCAGTTTACCTTCCATCAGCAGGCGGATTTCGTCTTTGGTCAGGAAACTGCGTGTCGTTTCCTCCTTCTTGATTTCATACTCCCTGAACGGGTCGCGTGTGAGCCATTCGTTGTTGATGGCGATGAACACCATCGTCCGAAGTGGGCATACATACAGCCACACGGTATTGGTGCAGCAGTGTTTGTCCGTGCGCAGAAACATCTCGAAGTCGGAAATGAAAGCGGGGGTAAGCTCTTTCAACGCGATGTCCTTCACGTGGTAACGGATGTTGAGAAACTCTTGCAGGTGCTTGTAAACGGTCTTGTACTTCAAGAGTGTGCCTTTGGCTTTCATGCCTGCTTCCACCTGCTTGGCATAGTCCTCGTTGTGTTGCTGGAACACCTGCATCAGCGTGTGATAGCGGTGTTCCAGTCCGAGAAAGGCGTTCTTCACCTTCTCTGCCGTGACGAAGTTGTCACGCTCCATGATTTCCTGATAGTGCTTGTTGATGCGCACCCGCATCTTGTCAAGCATGCGGTTCGTTTCGAGTGCCGCCGTGCTTCTGCCCGTGACACGTCCCCCTTTGGTGTCCCACAACTTGGGATCGATGGTCAGTTTGCAACTGAATTGCGTCTGGCTGCCGTCCACCGTGATGCGTCCCATGACGGGAACCGTCCCGTCTTTTTTCACTACCTGACGTTTGAGGTAGTAAATAACTGAAAATGTACTCTTCATCGTCCTTAATTTTTTTTGTTCAAAATTAGTTGGTGAAGAGCCCTCCTCTGATACGCAAATCGCGGAAGAACGGCGCAATCTTTTTTTGTTACCGGATTTTTTGCGTGAGTTGTCAGTAACTCACTAATCCTTAAGGCCTTGTTTCGTTATTCGTGTCCATTTCGTCACCTATTGGGCGTGGTTACGAACAAGTAACGTAGCTCCGTCTTGATTTGGCTTCGGCGTGGATTGTAATGGCTCTCAGAATAATTGGCAGCGTTAATGAAACCCCTGTAAATCAAATCCATTACCATATTCTTCCGCATTTCACTTTTTTGTAGTAACTTTGCAGAAAACAATCTACAAGTAATGACCAGTTATATTTTCCTTGACACGCTTCGCTTCTTCGCCCATCACGGCGTGGGCGAACAAGAAACCGTGGTAGGCAATGAGTTTACCGTCAGCCTGCGCCTGCAAGTTGATATCCGGCGTGCGGCAGAAACGGACGACGTAGCCGACACCGTGAGCTATGCCGATGTACATACAGCTGTGAAGGCAGAGATGGACATTCCTTCCAAACTATTGGAACATGTATGCGGGCGAATTATAAACCGATTGTTCCACGACTTCCCACAGATAGAAGAAATAACCCTCAAGCTGGCAAAGCGCAATCCACCGATGGGCGCGGATATAGAGGCTGCAGGAGTGGAAATATGCCAACGCCGCGGAGAATGACAGATTGCCGAATCACCCCATTCACTATTGATACACAGACACTTCCCACTGCAAAGACACTGCATGCTTTTTGCAGTGGCGCTGCAAACGGTTTGCAGTAACACTGCACATATATTTGCAGTAGTACTGCAACAGCTTTGCAGTAACGCTGCAACAGATATGCAGTAGCACTGCAAAATGTATACAGAAGTTCTGCAGTGAGCATGCAGCAACTTTTCTGCCGTAGAATACAACCATTGATACCAATATTCCGTACCTTTGCCCCATCAGCAACAAAAAGTCAATGAGAAACGCTATACAACGACTGGCATTACTCCCCATCGTCACTTTCTTCCTGCTACCGGCCGCTTGCTATCAAATACAGCTCCGAGTTTCATTGGAGAAATGCCCTCTACCTGCCCACCCCTTACGACTTTACAAACCCATACAACTATGCAGACTTCAGAAGGAATGAACTATTGAAAATAAACCTCACAGAGTTCCGCTTCCCCTACCAATACCTCAACGACATAGAATGGGCAGATTCACCAACACCATTATTGTGCAACTCTATGACTTCAAACGGCAAGGGTGGGCTATCGCACCAGTGTGGGCTGTCCATGAACGAAGGGTAGCGATAGATTAAGAATGCCCAGTAGAACCGAGTTTCATCCTTATTTTTGCCGTTTCCGCTTCTTTGCCGATTCCACCGCTTCGGCCACCACCGGCTTATTTGCAAACCGCTTGGTGTAGTTGCTGTAATCGGGAACAGTGCGTTCATACGTCGGGTCGACAAACAACGGGCTGGAAATGATATGGTCTGCCGTACTGCGGTTGCAGCAGAACACGATGTTCTCCACACCGGCAAGGCGGGTCAACGCCTTCACATCCGTATCGTGCGGCTGAAGGGTCATCGGGTCGGTGAAAAAGAAAAGATAGTCAATCTCTCCGTCCACAATGCGCGAGCCCATCTGCTGGTCACCGCCCAAAGGACCGGATTTAAGGATAGTGAAATCCCACTCCACATCAGGATGTTTCTCCCGGAGGGCTTCGAGGATAAGGGTACCCGTGGTGCCCGTACAATAGAATTTATGCCCCATCAGCAATTCCGAGTTCCACAGTACCCACTCGATGAGGTCTTTCTTCATGGCGTCGTGTGCCACTAATCCGATTTTTCTAACTAGTTTTTCCATAATTCAAAACCTTTAATAGATTGAACAATTATAAAAGGCAACAGTTCCTACAATTGGGAAAAGAATTTCTTTCCATGCAGATAAAACTGCGCCAATATACTGTTTTTTGTCCGTTCCGGTATTACGGCAAGCGTAGTTTTTTTCAGATTCTCTTTGCGGGACGCTGCTAATGAAGTGCGGAGGGAGTGGTAGGCACGGCGCGCACGGAATACGGCCAAAGCATTGGGTAACTGGCCTTTCAGCATGAAACTGAACGCAGCCACATAATCGAGCACCGCACGTACACGCATCACGGACGCCAAGTCCTCCTGCGGCAGATTCTTATAAAGCATGACAAGGTTATTACGAAAATTGAGGAAGGTCTTGCGCGGATTCTCCTTCTTCAAAGTGGCCCCTCCCACATGAAATACCACACTCTGCGGTATACATGCCAACTGTCTGCCACGGGCACGAAGCCGCCAACATAAATCTATCTCCTCCATGTGGGCAAAAAAACGTCCGTCCAGCCCACCCGCTTCCCGGTAGTCTGCCAGACGGATGAACAGAGCCGCCCCCGTAGCCCAGAAAATGGGTATCACCGTGTCGTATTGCCCCTTGTCCTCTTCTACCACGCCCATAATACGGCCGCGGCAGAAGGGATAGCCATAGCGGTCGATGAAACCTCCCGCAGCTCCGGCATACTCAAACTGCCCCTTGTTACGCCAACTGCGTATCTTCGGCTGGCAAGCGGCCGTCTCCGGATAGGCATCCATATACTCTGCCAACGGGACAAGCCAGTGCTCGGTGACCTCTACATCGGAATTGAGCAGCACTACATATTCTGCCTCCACTTGCTTCAATGCTAGATTGTATCCGTCGGCAAAACCGTGGTTCTCTTCCAGCAGAATCAAGTGCACAGAAGGAAACTCGCGACGGAGCATTGCCACAGAAGCATCCGTAGAGCCATTGTCCGCCACATACACCACAGCACCATCCGCCTCCGAAAAACGCACAACAGAGGGAAGGAAGGAACGGAGCATATCACATCCGTTCCAATTCAATATGACAACAGCAATCTTATCCATGTTGCACAGCTTCTTTTCGTTTCTTTTTCCAGCGTTTATGAGACCAGAACCAATAAGCCGGTTCGCGCCGGATGGTCTGCTCCAGACGACGGGCGAAGCACTCGGTTATCTCGCCATCCGCCGTCTGCTTGGGAGTTTCGGTAACCAAGTCGAAGAGCACTTTGCAATATCCTCTGGATGTCCGTTCCAATTCACAATAAAAGACGGGGAAGTCCATCAGCTTGGCAATGCGCTCGGCGCCATCCATGAACACGGTGTCCTGATTCAAGAAAGTGGTCCAATAATGGGCCTCGCTGCGGTTGGGCGACTGGTCCGTAATCAGGCCGATGGCTATCCGCCTGCCTTCACGGCGAAGCTTTATCACTTCGCGTGCCGTGGAATGTTTCGCCACATTGTATCCTCCGAACCGGGCACGGATATGCTTAAACATCTCGTCCAGATACTTATTGCTTAGCGGTTTGTACACCTGCACCGGGATGTCGCCCGGATGCATGATGGCCCCCATGCCTATAATCCACTCAAAATTGGCATAATGGGGAATCAACAGTACAATGCCTCCATGCTTCTCTATCATGGCAAGGTATTCTTCCTTATTATCATACTTCATCCGGCGGCAGAGCTCCTCGAAAGACATGCGCAGCATCTTCACCTCTTCCAGCATATAGTCGCAGATATAATGGTAGAACTTGCGCTCTATCTCCATCAATTCGGTTTCCGACTTCTCCGGAAAGGAATTGCGAAGGTTGCGGCGAACGACTTTCTTCCGATAATGCACGACGTGGCGCATCAGAAAGTACAGCCCGTCGGACAACGCATAAAGCGCCCGGAAAGGCAGAAGTGCCACAAGCCACATGCCCGCATAAGTCAGCCAATAGACAATTTTTGATTTCACTTCGTCAGTTATGAGTTATAAGTTATGAGTTATTTGTTGCAAAGGCGGCATTCCTCATTCCATTACTCCCAAGAGTGCGGTGCCGTCGGCATTGAAATCGCCCAGGCGCACAGACACGAGCTGGTTGTCCAAGGCAGCATCATGAGGGACTTCCACACGGATATAATTGGGAGTGAAGCCGTGCATCGGCAGTCCGGGTTTGGGACGTTCCAGCAACACCGGCATCGTCTGCCCGATATGGCGCGCATAAAAAGCACGGGTCTTTTCGTCCGAAAGCTCCAGCAATTGCTGGCTCCTGCGGTGCTTTTCTTCGGGTGCCACCACGTGGTCTATCTTCAAGGCTTGCGTGCCGGGACGCTCCGAATAGCTGAAGACATGGAGCTGCGTCACGTCCAGGCTCTTGATAAACTCATAAGCCTGCCCGAAATACTCCTCCGTCTCTCCACGGGTACCCACAATCACGTCTACCCCTATAAAGGAATCGGGCATCACTTCCTTTATCTTCTTTATCTTCGAGGCAAACAAGGCGGTATCGTAACGGCGTCGCATCAGCTTCAGCACCTCGTCACTGCCCGACTGCAGCGGTATATGGAAATGAGGCATGAAACGCCGGGAACGGGACACGTATTCTATGATTTCATCTGTCAGCAGATTCGGCTCGATGGAGGATATGCGGTAACGCTCAATGCCTTCCACCTCGTCCAGCGCCTTCACCAAGTCGAAGAAAGTCTCACCGGTAGACTTGCCGAAG
Organism: Bacteroides uniformis; assembly: GCF_025147485.1. Classification (NCBI taxonomy): domain Bacteria; kingdom Pseudomonadati; phylum Bacteroidota; class Bacteroidia; order Bacteroidales; family Bacteroidaceae; genus Bacteroides; species Bacteroides uniformis. Next base: position 69,361 of record NZ_CP102263.1, read on the forward strand.
TCTCCGATATTGACGCCGGTCAATACAATTTCCTTTCCACCTTCGGCAGCCGCCTGGCTGGCCTGCTCCACCATAGAAGCAATGCTGCCGTTACGGCTACGTCCGCGGGCAAAGGGAATGGTGCAATAGGAACAATAATAATCGCAGCCGTCCTGCACTTTCAGGAAGAAGCGTGTCCGGTCGCCACGCGAACAAGACGGGGCAAACGAACGTATATCCTTCAAAGCGGAAGTGTAGGCCTCGCCGGTCTCGTGCTTCTGCAGATTGCCCAGGTAGTGGAGCAGGTCCTTCTTCTGCTCGGCTCCCAGCACGACGTCCACACCTTCTATCTTTGCCACCGTCTCCGGTTTCAGCTGGGCATAGCAACCGGTCACCACGACAAATGCACCCGGATGTTGCTTCACCAGTTTGTGGATGGCCTGGCGGCACTTCTTGTCTGCCACTTCCGTCACCGAGCAGGTATTCACTACACAAATATCCGCTTTCTCACCCTTGCGCGCCGTACGTACGCCCGCTTCCCGCAAAATTTTACCGATAGTAGAGGTCTCCGAGAAGTTCAGTTTGCACCCCAACGTATAGTAAACCGCCGTCTTATCTTGAAATATATTGGTATCTATCATGAGCTTATAAACACATTTATGCTGCAAATATATACATTATTAATCTATTTTTCCTACTTTTGCACACTCAACTAAAATTTGTGCAATGATACAAGAGAACTTTATCAAACTATACGAGCATAGTTTCCGCGAGAATTGGGACCTCCCCTGCTATACCAACTATGGAGAAAACGAGAGCTATACTTATGGCGAAGTGGCACAAGAAATAGCCAGACTGCATCTTATTTTCAAGTACTGCCAACTGCGCCGCGGCGACAAGATAGCCGTCATCGGCAAGAACAATGCCCGCTGGTGCATCGCCTATATGGCCACCATCACCTACGGTGGTATCGTAGTCCCCATTCTGCAAGACTTCAACCCCAATGATGTCCATCATATCGTAAACCACTCCGAATCAACGTTCCTCTTCACCAGCGATGCCATTTGGGAACATCTGGAAGAAGAACGGCTTACTGGACTTCGCGGTGTGTTCTCGCTGAGCGACTTCCGCTGTCTGTATCAGCGGGACGGCGAAACCATCCAGCGTTTCCTCAAGCATCTGGGCGATGAGATGGAAGCGACCTACCCGAACGGGTTCCGTAAGGAAGACATCGTTTACACGGACCTTTCCAACGACAAGGTCATGCTGCTGAATTATACCTCGGGCACCACCGGATTCAGTAAGGGCGTCATGCTGACGGGAAACAACCTGGCCGGCAACGTCACCTTCGGCATACGTACCGAGCTGCTGAAGAAAGGGGACAAAGTGCTCTCTTTCCTGCCTTTGGCACATGCATACGGCTGCGCATTCGATTTCCTTACCGCCACGGCCGTCGGCACACACGTCACACTGTTGGGAAAAGTGCCTTCCCCAAAGATTCTGATGAAAGCTTTCGAGGAAGTGAAACCCAACCTGATTATCACCGTCCCCCTTGTCATTGAAAAGATATACAAGAATGTCATACAGCCCATCATCAACAAAAAGACCATGAAATGGGCGCTCAGCATTCCCTTGCTCGACGGACAGATATACGGGCAAATCCGCAAGAAACTGATTGACGCACTGGGCGGACGTTTCAAGGAAGTCATCATAGGAGGCGCAGCCATGAACCCGGAAGTGGAAGAATTCTTCCACCGCATCAAGTTCCCCTTCACCATCGGCTACGGCATGACCGAATGTGCCCCTCTCATCAGCTATGCTCCCTGGAATGAATTCGTCCCGACTTCCTCCGGACGGGTACTCGACATCATGGAAGCCCGTATCTGCAAGGAAAACCCGGACGACAAACTCGGCGAAATACAAGTACGTGGCGAGAACGTGATGACGGGTTATTACAAAAACCCCGAAGCCACCAAAGAAGTCTTCACCGAAGACGGATGGCTTCGCACCGGCGACTTGGGTACACTGGACGACGACAACAACCTATACATACGCGGACGCAGCAAGACCATGATTCTCAGTTCCAGTGGACAGAATATCTTCCCCGAAGAGATAGAAGCACGGCTCAACAACATGCCTTTCGTCCTGGAAAGTCTTGTCATCGAACGGAATAAAAGACTGGTAGCACTGGTTTATGCCGACTATGAAGCCCTGGATTCCTTGGGACTAAACCAGCCGGATAACCTTAAAACCATCATGGATGAGAATCTCAAAAATCTGAATAACAGCGTGGCAGCCTACGAAAAAGTAAGCCAAATCCAACTTTATCCGACTGAATTTGAGAAAACGCCCAAAAGAAGTATCAAGAGATACTTATACAACAGCATTGCCGAAGATTAATATGTTGTAAAACATATAGATAGGGATAAAAACAGCCGAAGCTCCAAAAAAAATATAAAAAAAGTTGGGGTTTCGAGAACAACATATTCAAAAAGTACATACCTTTGCAACGTTTTAATAAAGCAATTGATTGTATTACGTTTTAAAAGTAAAGAAAATGAAAAAATTAGTTTTGATGGCTGCAGCTATCGTAGCAGTATCTTTCGCATCTTGTGGCAACAAAGCAGCTAACGCTGAACAAGCAACTGCAGATTCTATCCGTATCGCTGACTCAATCGCAGCTGTAGAAGCAGCAGCAGCTGAAGCCGCAGCAGCAGCCGCAGCAGCTGACACTGTAGCAGTAGATAGCGCAGCTGTTGTAGCTGAATAATTTCAGTACAACACTCGAGAGAATTGAAAGTCTGACGTGCATACAAGCACACCAGACTTTTTTTATGTCTTATCCTCTCCTTCTGTTCCCTTCCAATTGTTAAGTCTTGGTCTTATTTCACAAAAAAGGGTATTATATGGCAGATAAATGATAAAGTATAGTGCATATACCAAATAAAAGCCGTTACTTTGCATCAACAAAACAATAAGAGGTTTATTACGATCTACGTTTCACTATGTTTCTCCTCGATTAGCCACATTGAGAATTTTCATTTCTGACTACAACTTCCTAAGACTCCTTTATTGAATTATTAATTTTTTATTTTTGTATTTTATGAATATGTACATTGGAAACCTTAGCTACAACGTTAGGGAATCAGATTTGAGACAAGTAATGGAAGAGTATGGAACAGTAGAATCAGTAAAACTGATTATGGACCGTAATACAAACAGATCAAAAGGTTTTGCCTTCGTAGAGATGCCCGAAGCTGCTGAAGCCCAACAAGCAATCAACAAACTGAATGGAGCAGAATATGTAGGCCGCCAAATGGTAGTGAAAGAAGCATTGCCAAGAAACTAAAAGAATTATTGGCTGACAATAAGGCAAAGAGCATACCCCTGAGTGGATATGCTCTTTTTTTTGCATTAGTAACCTCGTAAAGAGACACAAGAGTATTCTTGCCAAACCTCTATACCGCGCGCGTAAACCTCTACTTCAGATTCGTAAACCTCTATAACCGCAGCTTTACGTATCCCTCAATAAGCTCACACACATACGCTCCGAACATAGAAAAGCCCGGTCCTTTATCAGAACCGGGCTTCCTTATCATTATGAAGTCTTTTCTTATGCTTCTTCAGCAACTACTTCGAAAGGAATTTCTACAGAAACTTCCTTGTGCAGCTTAACGATAGCCTTGTAGTTACCAACTTCTTTCACTGCGTCCTTAACAACGATAATCTTACGATCGATGTTGTGACCCAATTTAGCCAACTCTTCAGCAATCTGGATGTTACCAACAGAACCGAAGATAGTACCAGTAGAGCTAACCTTAGTAGCAATCTTCAATGATACGCCTTCCAGCTTAGCAGCCAGTTCTTCAGCATCCTTTTTGATTTTCTCCAGCTTGTGAGCACGTTGTTTCAGCTCTTCAGCCAACATTTTCTTTGCAGCCGGTGAAGCGATGACAGCTTTACCAGTCGGGATGAGGTAGTTACGACCGTAACCAGACTTTACTGTTACGATGTCGTTCTTATAACCCAAGTTTACAATGTCTTCTTTCAATATAATTTCCATACTTTCCTCCTCCTATTATTTCATCATGTCAGTTACATAGGGCAGCAACGCCAAGTGACGTGCTCTCTTCACAGCTTGAGCTACACGACGTTGGAACTTCAAAGAAGTACCGGTAATACGACGCGGAAGGATTTTACCTTGCTCATTCAAGAATTTCTTCAAGAATTCGGGATCTTTGTAGTCGATGTACTTAATACCGCTCTTTTTGAAACGGCAGTATTTTTTCTTCTTAACGTCTACTGAGGGCGGAGTTAAATATCTGATTTCTGATTGAACTTGTTGTGCCATGATTAATCCTCCTTTTTAGTTGATTTAACACTTCTTCTCTTCGCAGCATATTCAGCAGCGTACTTGTCTTGCTTGAAAGTCAAGAAACGGATAACGCGCTCGTCACGACGGAAGTTTATTTCCAGTTTCTCAATGACAGTAGGTTCTGCATTGAACTCAATCAGCTGATAGAAACCGGTTGACTTCTTCTGGATAGGATATGCCAGCTTCTTCAGTCCCCAGTTTTCTTCATTTACAATCTCAGCACCTTCAGCAGTAAGGATGCCTTTGAATTTTTCTACCGCTTCCTTCATCTGAACATCAGACAAAACGGGAGTCAAAATGAAAACGGTTTCGTATTGATTCATACTCGTTTAATTAAATAAATAAATTATTCGTTTTAAAAATGCGGTGCAAAGGTAGACATTTTATTTTGAACTACAAACATTTAATGTTTTTTTGTGTAGGGATATAGGAATTGTCTTCGGCTTGCACTATCTTTGCAAAGTTGTTTAAACAATAATTTCATGATAGAGCAATTCAACTTTGATATCCGCCTTATCTTTGCCATACTGAACGGTAAAGTGTCGGCTGCCATTAACCGAAAGCTGTCCCGCAACTTCCGCCAGAACGGTTTGGAGATTACTCCGGAACAGTGGACCGTCCTCATCTTCTTATGGGAAAAGGACGGGGTGACGCAACAAGAGTTGTGTAATGCAACTTTCAAAGACAAGCCCAGCATGACGCGCTTGATAGACAATATGGAGCGTCAGCATCTCGTCGTGCGCATATCGGACAAGAAAGACCGCCGAACCAATCTGATACATCTGACCAAGGACGGCAAGGAGCTGGAAGAACGCGCGCGCGTCATTGCCAACCAGACCCTCAAAGAAGCCTTGAAAGGCATCACCATTGAAGAGCTCAGTGTGAGCCAGGAGGTACTGAGGAAGATTTTCTTCAATACGAAGGACTAAGATATAGGGATTAGGGGTTAAGGATTAGAGATTAAGGGAGGAGAAAACAAGGGGATGAAGCGTCATTTTTCATTCCTCATCTTCCATTCTTTATTAAAATATGGATTTTTTGCAAAAATAATTTCGCTTGTTAAAGAATTATGCTTTTCTTTGTGACAAGAATACGAAAGAATATAATAATCTAATTAAAATACACACACATGAAAGGCTTATTAAAAAATCTGGGATTGATATTAGTCGTAATAGGAGCTGTAATCCTGGTTGCATGTTCTTTTACCGGCAATGTTAACAACAATGCCATCTTGGGCAGTTCTGCCGTTTTGGTTGTAGTGGGATTGATTTCCTACATTGTCATCAACAAGAGAATTGTCGACTAATATCAAAAGAAAAGAAATAAAGAAGGCGGTTAGCATATACATGCAGACCGCCTTTTTTATTTTCTCTCCCCCAGAGGAGCCGAGTCTCATCAAGACTCAGCTTCCGGAGTAATCAGTTTATATCCTTTTCCGTGAATGTTGATGATTTCAATCGAATCATCTTCTTTCAGGTGCTTACGAAGCTTTGTGATATATACATCCATACTACGTGCATTGAAATAGTTGTCATCAATCCAAATAGTCTTCAACGCAAAGTCACGCTGCAGAATTTCGTTGGCATGTGCACAAAGCAAGCCCAGCAGTTCGGATTCTTTGGTGGTCAGTTTAGTCTGCTTCTCGGCAGTCGCCAGAATCTGTTTCTGCGTGTCGAATGTAAACTTACCAATCTTATAGATGTTGCTCTCCTTGTTCTTCTTTCCGCGAACACGTCTCAGGATAGCTTCAATTCTGAAAGTCAGCTCTTCCATACTGAAGGGCTTGGTGATGTAGTCATCGGCACCAATCTTGAAACCTTCCAGAATATCTTCCTTCAATGTTTTTGCCGTCAAGAAGATAATAGGTATTTCGGCATTGGCCGCACGCACTTCTTGTGCCAGTGTGAATCCGTCTTTCTTCGGCATCATCACATCAAACACACACAAGTCATATTTATTCTTCAGGAAAGCCTTGTATCCTGCTTCTCCATCGGGATATAACTCGGCAGCGTAACCTTTTGCCTGTAAATATTCTCTTAAAAGCATGCCAAGATTTTCATCATCTTCGCACAATAAAATACGCAGTTTCTCGTCCATATCAATCAATTTTTTAATAAAGGTAATGCAATAATAAATTTAGTTCCTACGTTCAGTTCACTTTCTGCCCGGATAGTTCCCTTATGATCCATGATAATCTTCTTCACATAAGCCAGTCCCAAGCCGAAGCCTTTCACATCGTGCAGATTACCTGTATGCACGCGATAGAACTTCTCGAATATCTTTTTCAAATTCTCCTTCTTGATGCCGATGCCGTTATCTTGGATGGAAATCATCAGTTTGCCAGGCTCATTCCAAGTCTTCACCGTCAGTTGCAGATCCGCATCCGGACGTTTATACTTCACTGCATTATCCATGAGATTGAAAATCACATTGGTGATATGCATCTCATCGGCAAAAATGGCAGAGTTGGTAGCTTTAAGCTCCGATTCAATCTTTCCATTATAACGCTCCACTTTCAGTGTAAACGTGTTGATAACACCCGCTATCAGCTCGTTGGCATCCAGTTCCTTATTCTTCAAAGTAGCCTTCTGACGGTCAAACATCGACATCTGAAGCACTTTTTCTACCTGGAACCTCAAGCGCTTCGTTTCATCGTTGATGACACCCGATATATGCTGGAACATAGTCGGAGACTTGCCCACAGCCGGGTCTTTCAACATCTGTGCCGCCAGAGAAATCGTCGATATCGGCGTCTTGAACTCGTGCGTCATATTGTTGATGAAATCATTCTTCATCTCCGTCAGCTTCTTCTGGCGGAATACGATGTAAATCGTAAAGATGAACGTCACCAGCAGTACAAAAGTAAATATCATCGACGGTATCATAAACCTGACCGAATCGAAGATATAATCCTTCTTTCCCGGAAAATGTATCTTGACGATACTCATACGGGCTGGTGGGTCATTCAAAAACAATGGCTGCGAATAAGAGCTTTCACTCCCTGCATCGCTATAATCCGCACAACGGTATACCTCCCGACCTTCCCGGTCTATCACCTTGAAGTGATAATCCATATCACCGAGACCATTCTCTATCAGACCTGCTTTTAGATACTGGTCCAGACTTTTGAAATTAACACGCTCCTCAATCGGCTTGTCGCTGGCATTGTATACCATCTGCAACACCACCTCGTCTACCAATGCACGCTGGTAAAGATAGCGGTTTTTAAGCATCTCTATCTGCGAGCGTGAAGTCTGAGGAATGGTTTTTGCTCCGTGTTTGCGTGAAATCATTGCTCTTGGCAATTCAGAAGGCTCGTTACTGAAAGTTTTCAATTCCACCGAAGAACGGACACTGCCATCCGGAGCTGTCATCACAAACCGCTGGGTACGCATCACTCCGCTACTGCTTTGCGATTGTTCCCACGCCTTCTTTTCTGCCTCGGAGATATCCTCATTCAGCCAACGCACAACCTCTGCGGACTCTGCCTCTTTCGAAGCAGCCATCAACGCACGCTTCACCGATTCATCAAATTGTCCGTTACGCATCTTCACCATTTCCTCAATATAGCTTATCTGCAGATACAGCAAACTAAGGAAGGAAAGCCCCATAACAACACCTAATATCCATATAGTTGACTTTTTCATAGTCACAAAATTAACACTCCCTAATTAACACTCCTAACCAATTAACCTGATTTAACCGGACGTTCTCGTAAATTAACCGAAGACCATTTTTTAGGTTGTATTATGAGCATTATAACAAAAACACAAGCCTTTGGTTTGCAAATTTAATAAAAAATTAATCATTCAATTCACAATTCTGCATGTTCTTAATCTACGTTAATGAAAAAAGCCGTTATTACTTGCCATGAAGTAACAACGGCTTTAACAATTGTTATATTAGCAGCCGGTAGTTACAACAGCCAAACTACCAACCCCTGAAAATCATTCTTCAGCTTGCTTTGCCTCAAATTCCTTAATCAGTTTATCCTGCACATCACTCGGAACGAGTTCATAGCTGGCAAACTTCATGATGAACGAAGCACGTCCACCGGTCAGTGAGCTAAGTGCCGTAGAGTAGGATGACATTTCCTTCAAAGGCACCTTAGCACTCAGTTTTTCGTAACCGGCCTCGCTGCTCATACCCATAATCATGGCACGGCGTCCCTGCAAGTCCCCCATCACATCACCCATCTTGTCCGACGGAACAAATACTTCCACGTCATAAATGGGTTCTAGAATCTTCGGGCCTGCATTCTTGAACGCTTCGCTGAACGCATTCCGTCCCGCCAGCATAAAGGAGATTTCATTGGAGTCAACCGGATGCATTTTTCCGTCATATACGATGACACGTACATCGCGAGCATACGAACCAGTCAACGGTCCCTGCTCCATACGTGACATGATACCCTTCAAGATGGCCGGCATGAAACGTGCATCAATGGAACCACCCACAATACTATTGACGAATACCAGCTTGCCACCCCATTCCAATGGAACTTCTTCGGTACCCTTGACGTTCATCTTGAACTCCTGACCATTGAATTTATAGGTTTCGGGCAACGGCATGCCTTCGTAGTAAGGCTCAACAATCAGATGAACTTCACCGAACTGGCCTGCACCACCCGACTGCTTCTTATGGCGATAATCCGCACGGGCAGCTTTGGTAATCGTTTCGCGATACGGTATTCTCGGTTCTTCAAACTTGATTTGCAGTTTTTCATTGTTTTCCAGACGCCACTTCAAGGTACGCAAATGGAATTCACCTTGTCCGTGTACAATAGTCTGACGCAATTCTTTAGACTGGTCTATCACCCACGTCGGGTCTTCCTCTCGCATACGGTTCAAAGCAACCATCATCTTTTCTGTATCCGACTCGTTCAACGGCTTGATAGCACGTGAGTATTTGGAGTTCGGATATTTAATGAAGTTGAAACGGTTTTCAGAGCCCTTACCGTTCAATGTATTGCCGGTATGTACATCCTTCAGTTTCACTGTACAGCCGATGTCACCGGCTACCATTTCCTCTACCTTGATACGGTTGGCACCGGCACAAGCATAAATCTGCGCGATGCGTTCCTTGGAACCGCGGTCTGCATTGGTAAAATCATCACCTTCGTGCACTTTACCACTCATAACCTTGAAGTATTGAACATCACCGATATGCGGCTCAACGGCAGTCTTGAAGAAATACAAGGAAGTCGGTCCGTTAGAATCCGGCTTCACCACCTCACCGCGTGTATTGTGCACCGGTGGCATTTCGTCCACAAACGGCACCACATTACCCAGGAACTCCATCAGACGGCGTACACCCATATCCTTGCCGGCACAGACGCAGAATACCGGGAACATACCTCGTGAAGCCAGTCCCTTGCGGATACCTTCGCGCATTTCGTCTTCTGTCAAAGAGTCCTGCTCAAAGAATTTTTCCATCAGGCCTTCGTCATGTTCGGCTGCAGCTTCTACCAAAGCCTTGTGCAGTTCTGTAGCCTTTTCCATTTCTTCGGCCGGAATCTCTTCAATAATGGGAGCGCCACCTTCGGGTCCCCACGAATATTTTTTCATCAAAAGTACATCGATCAACGAATTGAAGTTCGGTCCGGTAGCCAGCGGATATTGCACGGGCACCACCTTCGGACCGTATATGGTTTGCAACTGCTCAAGCACCATATCATAATCGCACTTTTCATTATCGAGCTGGTTTACCAGGAAAATAACCGGTTTGCCCAGTTTCTCGGTGTAGCGGAAATGGTTCTGCGTACCTACCTCGGGACCGTATTGCCCGTTCAGCAGCAGAATGGCAGTATCTGTAACGTTGAGCGCCGTCATGGCAGCCCCTACAAAGTCATCACTACCCGGGCAGTCAATGATATTCAGTTTCTTGCCGTTCCACTCCACATGGAAAACGGTGGAAAACACAGAATAGCCGTATTCCTGCTCCACCGGGAAGTAATCGCTGACTGTATTCTTGGCAGTAATCCTGCCGCGACGTTTTATAATACCACTCTCAAAGAGCAGCGCTTCCGTGAGAGTGGTTTTACCCGAGCCGTCATTGCCAAGGAGGGCAATGTTCTTAATTTCATTCGTCTGATATACTTTCATGATATATTAAGATTTTAAGTGAATAACCTGACATACGATGATGCCGTTAACTTTTTGTGAGGCGCAAATTAGGCATTAATTCAAAGAAAAGCAACATCGGGAAGCATGTTATATAACACACTTCCTCCGCCAACAAAGAATATAATGTTCTTCTGCCAATAAACTGCCCGAATTCACAAGTCATCCAACTTCTTGGACGGCTTAAATATTTCTTATAACTTTGCAGGAAAAAGAATCCCCCCCGAAAACCATGAACAAACTACTGTTAACAACACTGCTCGTTCTATGTCCATATTTGGCAATGGGACAGTCCAACCAAAAAACAACCAGGAAAGCCCCTCTCATCGGCATTTCCTGCTCACATCCGGGCCGAAGCTCATCCACACAGATGACGTATACCGAGTCTGTAATCCAGGCAGGTGGAACACCTATACTGATTTCCATCACTACCGATAGCCTTGTCTTGACAGACATTGCCAACCGGCTGGACGGTATCATTCTGATAGGAGGAGGAGACATCCACCCTTCCTATTTCAATGAATCGCCCATCGAACAGCTGGGAGAGGTGGACTCCCTGCGTGATGTATACGACATGGCACTCATCCGCCTGGCTACCCGGCGTAACATTCCGATGTTTGGCATCTGCCGGGGAGAACAGTTAATCAATGTAGCTTTCGGCGGAACCCTTTATCAGGATATCCCTACCCAGCATCCCGACACCACTGTCTGCCACCAGCAGCAGGAACCGAGCAGTATACCAACTCATACCGTCCACCTCACTCCCGGTTCTGCCATGGCATCCATAACCGGACAGACACAACTTTTCACCAATACTCACCATCACCAGGCGGTCAAGCAAGTTGCCCCGGGATTCAGCGTAACGGGTTGGTCGTCAGACAGTATTCCCGAAGCTATAGAGTCTTCCCACGAATATCCGATATGGGGTGTGCAATTCCATCCCGAAGCTCTGGCTACGGCAGGCGACAGCATCTCTGCCAGATTCTTCTATTTTCTGGTTCAAAAGGCAGCTACCTACCGGCATGCCAAAGAGATTCACCGCCGCATCCTCTCCCTCGACACGCATACAGACACCCCACTTGATTTTGACGTTTCCTATAATATAGGTACGCGCGAAAAAACGCAGGTTTGCCTGCCCAAGATGCGAGAAGGAAAATTGGATGGACAATACCTGGCATGCTGGGTGCGCCAAGGCCTGTGCGATGAAGAGAACAGTCTGAAAGCCATTGACCGAGTGGATGAGTTGATACGCCACATCTACCGACAAGTGGAGATGAACGGGGAGCAATGTGCCATAGCCCGCACGCCCGATGATTTGTCCAGGCTCAAGACCGAAGGAAAGAAAGCTTTTTATATTGGCATCGAAAACGGATACGGCATCGGCAAGGATTTGAAGAATATCACCCGTTTCCATGATGCAGGCGTTACCTACATCACCCTTTGCCACACCCGCAACAATGACATCTGCGACAGTTCTTCGGACACGACTGCCCGTTGGAACGGCTTAAGTCCTTACGGTAGAAAAGTGGTGAAAGAAATGAACCGGCTGGGAATAATGATAGACCTTTCCCATGCAGCCGAAAGCACCTTCTGGGATGTACTGAAATATTCAAAAGCACCGGTCATAGTCTCCCACTCCTCTGCAAGCGCCATCTACAGACACGACCGCAATCTGACCGACGAACAGCTACGCGCCCTTGCCGCACATGGCGGTGTGGCTCAAGCCTGCCTGGTAGACGAGTTCCTGAACCCGGATGCCAAGAAAACCAACCTTACGGACTTCATGAAACACCTGCTGCACATGGTTGAAGTGGCAGGCATAGACCACGTGGGCATTGGCTCGGACTTCGACGGTGGAGGCGGGGTCAAAGGATGCAATGGGGACAATGATTTCATCAATATCACCGTCCGTCTGCTGGAACATGGATTTACAGAAACAGACATCGCCAAGATATGGGGTGGAAATTTCCTCCGGGTGATGAAACAAGTACAAACCAAATAGAAAAGACCGAAAAACATCACAAAAAGGAGAGATTAGAGCTATAATCTCTCCTTTTTGACACATTTACATACCCTCCATTTCTCAACTTTCGCATATCTTTGCCCAAAACATAAACGATTTATTAATTATCTAATACCGAATTCTTAAATGAAAAGGAAAATTATTTGGAGTTTTGCATTGCTGGCCTGCCTTTGCTGCCTGCCATCTGCAAAAACAAAAGCACAAACGAAAAATGCCGCAATCATACCCGGGGAAGTATGGAAAGACACCGACGGCAATCCCATCAACGCCCATGGCGGCGGCCTTCTTTACCACGAAGGGACCTACTATTGGTATGGCGAATACAAAAAAGGGGAAACCATCCTGCCCGAATGGGCTACGTGGGAATGCTACCGCACCGACGTAACCGGTGTCAGCTGCTACTCTTCAAAAGACCTGCTGAACTGGAAGTTCGAGGGTATTGTACTTCCTGCCGTGAAAGATGACGAGAAACACGACCTGCACCCCAGCAAGGTGTTGGAACGTCCCAAAGTGATTTACAACGAAAAGACAAAGAAATTCGTCATGTGGGCGCATGTGGAAAGCGCCGACTACAGTAAGGCATGTGCCGGCGTAGCGGTCAGCGATTCTCCTACCGGGACATTCACCTATGTAGGCAGCTTCCGTCCCAACGGTGCGATGAGCCGCGACCAAACAGTGTTCGTTGATGATAACGGCAAGGCATATCAGTTCTACTCGTCGGAAAACAACGCTACCTTATATATAAGCGAACTAACGGATGACTACCTGAAGCCCACTGGTCGCTATACACGCAATTTCGTGAAGCAAAGCCGCGAAGCACCCGCCGTATTCAAGTATAACGGCAAGTACTATATGCTCTCTTCCGGTTGTACCGGCTGGGATCCCAATGTTGCCGAACTGGCTGTGGCCGACTCCATCATGGGGCAATGGACTACCATCGGCAATCCGTGTACCGGTCCTGATGCAGATAAGACCTTCTATGCACAAAGCACTTACGTGCAGCAAGTATACGGAAAAGGAAATGCCTACATTGCCATGTTCGACCGCTGGAAAAAGAAAAACCTTGAGGACTCACGCTACGTATGGCTCCCGCTTGAATTCGGCAAGGACGGCACAATCACGATACCCTGGCGCGACAGCTGGGACCTGCGTACCCAATGGGAAGGACAAGGCGACTTCTCTGCCGGCAAAGGAACATTCCTATTGAATGGCAAGCCGTTTGTCATCAAAGCCGCAGAGCTGCACTATCCACGTATCCCCAAAGCCTATTGGGACCAACGCATCAAGCTATGCAAGGCACTGGGCATGAACACCATCTGCCTTTATGTATTCTGGAACTCCCACGAGTCTCAGCCGGGAGTGTTCGACTTCACCGGACAGAATGACCTGGCGGAATTCTGCCGCCTATGCCAGCAGAATGACATGTATGTCATCCTGCGCCCGGGACCGTATGTCTGTGCCGAATGGGAAATGGGCGGACTGCCCTGGTGGTTACTCAAGAAAAAAGATATCCGCCTGCGCGAATCCGACCCCTACTTTATGGAGCGTGTAGGTATCTTCGAAAAAGCCGTTGCCGAGCAGGTAGCTGGTATGACCATACAGAACGGAGGTCCCATCATCATGGTACAAGTAGAGAACGAATACGGCTCCTACGGGGAAGACAAAGGCTACGTATCGCAAATCCGCGACATCGTACGCGCCAACTACCCCGGCGTAGCACTGTTCCAATGCGACTGGGCGTCCAACTTCACCAAGAACGGACTCCACGACCTGGTATGGACCATGAACTTCGGTACAGGAGCCAACATCGACCAACAGTTTGCACCGCTGAAGAAACTCCGTCCTGATAGCCCGCTGATGTGCTCCGAATTCTGGAGCGGCTGGTTCGACAAGTGGGGAGCCAACCACGAAACCCGTCCGGCTGCCGACATGATTGCCGGCATTGACGAGATGTTGTCCAAAGGCATCTCCTTCAGCCTCTACATGACCCACGGAGGGACCAACTGGGGACACTGGGCAGGAGCCAACTCACCCGGATTCGCCCCTGACGTAACCTCTTACGACTACGACGCCCCCATCAGCGAATCGGGACAGACCACTCCCAAATACTGGGAATTGCGAAAAGCATTGTCCAAATACATGAACGGCGAGAAGCAGGCTAAAGTTCCCGCTTTAATCAAGCCCATCCGTATTCCGTCTTTCCAATTTACAGAGATGGCTCCTTTGTTCGACAATCTTCCTGCTGCCAAGAAAGACCGCAATATCCGTACCATGGAGGAATATAACCAGGGATTCGGAAGTATTCTCTACCGCACCACACTGCCCGAGATGAAAACCCCGTCCCTGCTCACTGTGAACGATGCGCACGATTATGCCCAAGTTTTCCTGGATGGCAAATACATCGGCAAACTGGACCGCCGCAACGGTGAAAAGCAACTGGAATTCCCCGCCTGCCCCAAAGGTGCACGCCTCGACATTCTGGTAGAAGCCATGGGCCGCATCAACTTTGGACGTGCCATCAAGGACTTCAAGGGTATCACCCAAAGCGTAGAACTTACCGTAGACATCGACGGCCGTCCTTTCACCTGCAACCTGAAGGATTGGGAAGTCTATAATCTCGAAGATACATACGATTTCTATAAGAACATGAAGTTCCAGCCCATCGGCTCACTGAAAGATGAGTTAGGACAACGCATTCCGGGTTGCTACCGTGCCACCTTTAAGGTGAACAAGCCCAGCGACACATTCCTAAACTTCGAGACTTGGGGCAAGGGACTTGTCTACGTCAACGGGCACGCCATGGGACGCATTTGGGAAATCGGCCCGCAACAGACCCTCTACATCCCGGGATGCTGGTTGAAGAAAGGTGAGAATGAAGTGATTGTCTTCGACATCATCGGTCCCAAAGAAGTTAAGTCCGAAGGACTGAGCGAGCCATTACTGGACCAGTTGCTCGTCACCAAACCGCTGACGCACCGCAATGAGGGTGAAAATCTCGACTTGTCCGGTGAGCAGCCCGTCCTCTCCGGCAGCTTCAATCCCGGCAACGGTTGGCAGGAACGCAAATTCGACCAACCCGTCACCGGACGTTATGTCTGCCTGGAAGCCTTGAGTGCACAAGATGGAAAAGACCTGGCTTGCATTGCCGAAATGTATCTGCTGGATGAGAATGGGGAACGTCTGTCACGCGAACCCTGGATTGTCAATTATGCCGACAGCGAAGACGTATCCCACGTCAACTGTTCTGCGGACAAAATCTTCGACCTCCAGGAATCAACCTATTGGAGCACAACAAAAGACACTCCATACCCGCATTCTGTCGTGATTGACTTGGGTAGTACCCGCACCCTGACCGGCATACAATATCTACCCAGAATGGAAAGCGAGGTACCGGGTGGAATCAAAGACTTCAAGGTTTACGTAAAATCCAAGGCTTTCAACTATTAGGCCGGATTTACAACACTAATAGATTCTTTAGACACGGATTACATGAAAAATCATGGATAATAAATGAAGAATATCCATGATTTTTCGCGTAATCCATGCCTAACTTAAAATCAATCAAACAGATTTTCCGTACAATTCATCGTCTACCACAGCCAGCATTCCCTCCACTTGAGCCAATGCCAGCATACGGCCATGAAAAGAATAACCTGCATTGTACCCTTTATCCTCGTCGCCCAACATCATGCGACCGTGGTCCACACGCATCGGCAATCCCGGATTTTCTTTCTCAAAGATACGAATCAAATCAATGAGGTGTCCCCTTCCCTCCAGATGGGAACTTTCGATAAAGTTTCCACCCGGTATTGCCTTCGTACTGCGCAAATGCACAAAGTGGGTACGCCTGGCAAACTTCCTTGCCAGTTCACGGGTATCATTCTGTTCACCCGCACTCAATGAACCGGCGCAAAAAGTCAGGCCATTATGGGGATTGTCCACTGCACTCAGTATCCAGGCAATATCTGCCTCGTCTGTCACAATGCGCGGCAACCCCAATACCTGAAAAGGAGGGTCATCGGGGTGTACACACATATTCACCCCATATTCCTCGCATACCGGCATGATGGCAGACAAGAAATAACGCATATTCTCGCGCAGAGCCTCTCGGTCTATCCCTTTGTATAGCGCCAGCAAACGTTTGAACAGGGTTACCGGCTCCTTGTCACCTTCCTTGATGTTGCCATTTACGAATCCTTGTGTCTTTACGATAATCGTATCTACCAGCTCTGCCTTTTCAGACTCCGTAATCACCTTATCCAGTTCTGCCACCTTGTCCAGCTCTTCCGGAGAATAATCGGCTTCCGCATTCTCCCGTTCCAATATCTTCAGGTCGAAGTAGGCAAAACGGATTCTGTCGAAATAAAGAGAAGATGTCCCGTCTTCCCAGGGATGTTGTAAGTCCGTGCGAATCCAGTCAATCACCGGCATGAAGTTGTAGCATACCGTCCGGATGCCTGCCTTGCCGAGATTGGCAAGGCTTATCTTGTAGTTCTCTATCAATCGGTCACGCTCACTCCCCGCATATTTGACAGCCTCGCACACCGGCAGACTTTCTACTACAGACCAGCGCAATCCGAAGGATTCAATATAATCCCTCAAATCTTCAATGGCTTCCAACGTCCATATTTCACCGTTGGGAACTTCATGCAAGGCAGTGACAACGCCTTCCACTCCTATCTGTTGCAACATGGCAAGGGTTATCTTGTCTTTCTTGCCAAACCATCTCCAAGTCTTTTCCATTCTTTATTATTAATTTTCTTGTTTTTCAGGCGTTCAAACCACCCGTTACCTTTTTGCAAAAGTAAGAAAGAATATGAGAACTGTCCATTCTGAATGGATAGATTTGTTTGTTCGCAATGAAAACAATATCTTAGCACTTCATTACATATATTAATTACGCTTATGCAAGACTTTATAAACGGACGTTGCGGCTGGTGCGGAACCGACGAGCTGTATGTGAAATACCACGATGAAGAGTGGGGAAAAACGGTAACAGACGACAAGACACTATTCGAGTTTCTTGTATTGGAAAGTGCCCAGGCGGGACTGAGCTGGATAACCATCCTCAAAAAGCGGGAAGGCTACCGCAAAGCCTTTTGCAATTTCGATGCCGCGCAAGTGGCGCAAATGACCGACGAAGACGTGGAACGGCTGATGCACTTTGACGGCATCGTGAAAAACCGTCTGAAAATCAAATCGACCATCACCAATGCAAGGCAGTTTCTTGCCATACAGAAAGAATTCGGCAGCTTTTACAACTATACGCTATCCTTCTTCCCCGACCGGAACCCCATTATCAATCATTTTCAGTCATTGAGTGAGATTCCGGTATCATCTCCCGAATCAGATGCCATGAGCAAAGACATGAAAAAACGGGGATTCAAGTTCTTCGGCTCTACCATTTGCTATGCCCATCTGCAAGCTTCCGGGTTTATCAACGACCATCTGACAGATTGCATTTGCCGGAAAGGGTAAGATAAGGCATCCCCTCTTCATCAAACCGGACCGGAATCCAAAGATATTCCGAATACATCAGGCTCTTGGGCCGCCAAATATCGGCCATGAAAAGGTAGCGGTTACCGGGAAGCTGCAATACGTAAGTGCTTTGACCGCCGAAAGTCTTATCACTTCCCTCACCCCGACAAGGGTTGGGATGCTGTGTCCACGGTCCCCAGATGAAAGGAGCCGAGAACAGACGCGCCGCATTGGGTGCCCAACCGGTACATCCGGAGGTTATCATCCAGTAAGTGCCGTCTTTCTTGAAGATGGCCGGTGCCTCATTGTGTCCCCCCGGAAAGAGACGGACATATTTTCCGGAATGTCCTTGATAGTCATCTGTCAGTTCGGCTATTTGCAAGGTCAGATTCTCTTCCGAAGAGTAGATATGATAAGCTATCCCATCATCGTCAACATACAATGTCATGTCACGGGACATCTGTCCGCCCTCCAAGTCACGCTTCACGAACAACCCCTTATTTACAGCCTCTCTCCACTCGGGTGTCCACCATTCTTCAAACTGTTCCATATTCCACTGCATGTCCCGTTCTTCCTCCGTCATATTCAGCGGAAATATTCCAGGGCAGACACGACTCGAAGAAACAAAACAATAAGGTCCCGTCGGAGAATCACTGACAGCCACTCCCGCACGGGCAGCCTCATAGCCTTTACCCTTCAGCTCCAAATGAAACCACATGACAAATTTCTTCGTCCTTTTGTTGTAAATCACCTTGGGACGTTCCATAATACAGCCTTTCTCTATTTCATTGCCCGCTTCTTCCGATACAGACAAGGCCACCCCCTCGTATCTCCAGTTACATAAATCGGTAGAAGAGTAGCAAGTTACTCCCACTTCCGTAGAGAATCCCTTTGCCGGACGGTGTTCACCGAACCAATAATATTTACTGCCAAATAACAGTATACCACCACCGTGTGCATTAATATACTCCCCGTTTACATCGTTCCACACTCCGGCCGGAACCATTTCGTCCTTTCCCTTTAAGGTGGAATCATTTTGTGCCTGCAGACCGGTGATTGACGCTACGATAACCAACCATGCCCCTAAAAACTTGAAATTAAAATTAGTCATACTCTGTCTTGTTTCTATTTATAAAGAAGGGAGCAGGACGCCTTCTCACCGGAAAGTGTATCCTACCCCCTAAATCAAATACCTATTGAAAAATGCCTTTATTTCTCAGCCGGCTGGTCAGCTACCACCGGCCAATAAGGATTCTGGTAAAGAATGGAAGTCGATACATCCGCTCCCGAAGTGGCTGTCAACTGGAACTGCTTGATCATGATAGGATTCAAATAGTGTGCCATCTTCCAAGTACAGCCGTTATAGGCAGACTGGTTGCTGCTTCTCTCGAACGGACGGAGATACTCACTCTTGTCTTTCGATGAGACATTAGCTTTGTCTGTCCCGTCAGCAACCAAAATGGATTTTCCATTATCATCCAAATACCAGTCCTCCATCGGAGTATTCCACAAATGCATACCTTCCAGATGGCTGGGAGCAGTCATCAGTTGGTCCATAGAACGCCAACGGCACAAGTCCATGTAGCGAAGACCTTCAGCCAGGAACTCGCAACGACGTTCACGACGGATATTATACAGAGTCTTGTCAGAGATGACACTTCCACCCGTATAGGCTCCCCAATCATTTTCAGCCTCCTTGCTCATGTCCGTTGCAGCGATAGTCTTGTCAAAATCAGTACTGATGCCGGCACGTTGACGAAGTACAGTCCAATATTCACGAGCCGTAGCATCCAGCGTTCCATTGAGCAGATAACTTGCTTCCATATAATTCAGCAGAGCCTCAGCTGCACGGAAACATACAGCTGCCGTATAACCACCGCCATTGGCATAATACTTACGGTTGAATGAACCACCCTTGCGCAATGCATAGCCGGTAGCATAGCCACGCTCACCGTCACCACTCGTAATGGCCGGATAGGGCTCTTCCATCACAACCTCCGTACCTTCATTATTATCAACTTCAAAAAGGATGTTCTTCTGTCCCGGTTCTTTCAGGAAGATACTGAGACGCGGGTCACGGTTTACACGTACATCAGCAACCGTCTTGTCGCCCATATAATAGCCGTCACCATCCGCATAAGAACCGTGAGCATAAACCGGAGTACCATCCTTCATCAGGAAATTCTGTACGAATCCACGGGTCAGACCGATACGGTAATTACCACGTCCGGCAGCGGCATTGATGTTATGAGTAGAGAGTCCGCGGGCATACTGGCGCCACAACAGTACTTCCTTCACATCCGAAAGGTCTTCTTGTGCAAACATATCAAAGTAAGGATTTGACGGGTCATCAGCTGATTGTTGCAACACACCGGTATTCTCCGTCAAATTCCCTTTGTATTTATCTGCTACAAGTTTGGAAGCTTCTACGGCCTGTTCCAAGAAGTACTTCACTTCATTATCAAGGTTTCCGCTCGGATACTGGTAATTGTTGTGAAGAGATGCCCCCGGCCAGCCTTCTCCACCAGGTACGAATGCCGTACCCTTGAAATTCTGCAACCAAGTAGCCTCGAACAGTGCCACACGTGACTTAACCAGCATCGCAGCATCCTTATTGATACGGGTCGTCGCCATATCGACATCACTCATATAGGCATAAGCCTTGTCAAGATCGGAAATGATGAAACGTGCCACTTCATTACGCGGAAAACGTTTGCTGGCTTCACGGAGAGCTTCCATCTCATCGGCAAGCGGTTGGTTGATAATCGGGAAGTCGCCGAACAACTGAAGCTTCTTAAAGTACTCGTAAGCACGCAGGAAGTACATTTCTCCGATATAGTGCTTGATGGTGGCTACACTCCCGGAAATTGTATTTTGTGAACCGCTCATGTCCTCACCGAATTTGGGAAGTGCTTCAGACAAAAAGAAATTAATACGATAGATGCGTTCGAACTTCCAATTGTCACTTTCGCTATGAGGTACTTTCCAGCGATCCTGGGTATAGCGGTCATTGGCATTCACCTCTATCTGGTTATCGGTTCCTTTGTCTTCACCGAAGATGCCATAAGTCCACTGGCCGAATGACGGAAGGACATTGGGATATTCATCATTCAGATTGGCTTCCAACTGGGCCGCAGTGGAGTAATAGGTTTCGGGAGAAATGCTTGACATCGGCTCTCTGTCCAGAAAATCATCGCAGGAAGTCGTTCCGGCAATCACTGCCATTGCCATGAACGCTTTTACAATATATCTATAATTCGATTTCATAATATTCTTCATTATTTATGGGATTAAAGTGATACGCTAAGTCCAAAAGACCAAGTTCTTGAAAGCGGGTATGCATTACCGGCACTCTTGATAGGTGCAGAAGCATTGCTGTCCGTGTTACCACCGCTGATGGTTTCGGGATCGAACAACTTGCTCAGTTTGGTTCCCGTCCACAGATTCTCGCCCGATACGAAGATGCGGCAGTTGGTGATACCGATTTTGCGAATCATGGAAGCAGGCAATGTGTAGCCAAGCTGGAAGTTCTTCAAACGGATATAAGACGCATCCTGCAGATAGCGGGTTTGGGTTTCCTGGTTCTGGGTACTGTCAAATCTCGGACGCGCATAGTATGAATTGACATTGGCGGCAATCTCATGACCGGCCAGCCCGACGGGTTCATCACGGAAGTAATCTTCGTGTTCCTTCAAACCGGTTGACCACCACATACCCCATTGGCCAACGCCCCAGAAGATATTGGAACCCTGCCAGTAGTCACGCTTCATCACTCCCTGGAAGAAGAGGCGAACATCAAATCCCTTGTAATTGGCATTCAAGTCAAGACCGAAATGATAACGGGGAGTATTGTTGCCTATCACCTTCAAGTCACCGTGGTCCTCCAAAGTCTGTGCACCTTTGGTGATGCCCGGTTTGCCATCCTGGTCGGCATACATGATGTCACCGGCAGTCCAAACGCCGGAACCGATGGCACTTTGTCCGCCCACTTTATTCAGATGCGCCTGCATCTCATCATCTGTCTTGGCAATTCCCACGGTTTCAAAGCCCCAGATTTCACCAATCTCGCGGCCTGCGATATAAGTATTGATTGAGTTTGTCGGGTTACCCGGGTATCTGTCTATATAAGTACGTGCATCAGAAACATTGAACTTAATGCCATAGCCCATACCGAAGTTGGTGCGGTCCTGCCATCCGATGGTAAGTTCCCAACCCTTCGTCTTCAAGTCACAGTTATTGGTCTTGGGAGTCGCAATACCCAATGTAGCGGGCAACTCTACAGACGGACCTACCATATTGTCCGTATAACGGATATAAGCATCGAATGACCCGGTCAGACGGTTGTTGAACAGCCCCCAGTCAAGACCGATATTCCAGGTACGCACTTTCTCCCAAGTCAAGGCTGTACTGATAAGGTCGCCTACATAAGCAGTGTTTGGTTTCAGTCCATTCTGCAGCCAGCTTCCGTTTGCCTGCTTCAATGTCATGGCACGATAAGTAGGATACCAGCCGTTTGTATTCATATTCCCCAGTTCACCATAAGAGAAACGGAACTTCAACTGATTGCAAACATCCGCAAAATCTTCCCAGAAGTTTTCCTGGGCAATGTTCCAACCCAAAGAGAAGGAGGGAGACAACTGCCAACGATTGCCACGGCGGAAGCGGGAGGTACCATCATAGCGCAGATTGGCCTCTGCCAGATAACGACCTTTATAATCATAGTTCAAGCGGCCAAAGAAACCCGCTGTGGCCCACTCATTACGATAGCCACCCACCTCGGGCACCTTATCCTTACCGGCGCCGTCAATATTCGAAATCAAGTCCAGTTCCGGAAGGTCTTCCACCTGCAAGCCATATCCTTTGGCACTAAAAAACTTCTGGCGCATTTCTTCGGACTGAAAACCACCCATTACCTTAAAATTATGATCATCATTGATAGCAAGAGAATAAGTGGAGTAAATATTCCAGTTCATGTAGCTCTCTTTCTTGTAGTCTTGATAGAGACTTGAGGTTCCTTGCGTATCCACAATATTTCCACTCACATCGTGGTTATAGTAAGGAAGTCCGGTTTCACGTGTATCTATAGAATTGGTACTATAGTTGAACTCAACATTGGTAATCCAATTCTTCACGGGTTCGAATACCAAGCTTGCCTGATGATAAACCTTATCTGTCTGCACATCGCGCTCACCACCCAATGCAAGTGACATCGCCGGCGTATCGGCATTACCATTAAAATAATAGCCGTTTTCATCATAAACCGGAAGATTAGGCCAAGTCTGACGGCCAATTCTCTCATACAAACCGCCACCAAAATTGGTAGGACGGCCAAGGTCTTGACGGACATAACGCAAGCTGTAATTGAACTTCAACCATTTGGTCAGCTCGGCACCAAATTTGGCAGTAGCATTATAGCGCTTCAAGTCATCGGAACCATGACGGAGCAAACCATTCTGATCCAGATAGCCCAATGAAGCATAATAATTGAACTTGTCACCACCACCGCTTACACTGAAATTATGTTCTTGCGAGAAGGAAGAACCCTTGTAGATTTCGGAAAACCAGTCAGTATTGGCATACGCCGTAGTAAACGGGTCGCCTGCCGGTTTACCCCATACATTGCCATCAGTAGGCAAACCGCCACGATTAGTACCTCCCGCAGCCTGGAAGTCAAGCATCTGCTGCATCACTGTATCAGAGAACTGGGCATTGTCCTGACCGTTGCGTGCAGCCTCATTGAAGTAGTTGGCAAAGGTATAGGAGTCCATCATCTCCGGCAGATTCACCGGACTGTTGAAGCGGAAGCTGTTGTTGTAGTTGATAGTCGGCTTGCCCGATTTGCCTTTCTTGGTAATCACCAAGATAACACCGAACGGTGCACGCGACCCATAAATAGAGGAAGCGGCAGCATCCTTCAATACAGAAATATTCTCGATGTCCTGCGGATTCACCGTATTGATGTCACCTTCCATACCGTCAATCAAAATCAGCGGACTTCCGCTTGAGCCGTCACCGATGGTACCGTTGCCACGGATATTGATGGACATGTTCTTGTCCAGTTCACCGGTATTGGTCGTAATCTGCAAGCCCGGTACCAAGCCCTGCAATGCCTGCGTGGCATTCGCTACCGGACGTGCTTCAATTTCCTTCGCCGTAGCCAGCCCCACAGAACCTGTCAGGTTCACCTTCTTCTGCGTGCCGAAACCTACCACTACCACCTCGTCCAGTATTTCGCTGTCTTCTTTCAGAGTCACAGTAAAGGATGTTTTTCCAGCCACCGGCAGCTCTACCGTCTTATAACCGATAAAGCTGATTGTCAAAGTGGCATCCGAAGGGACTTTCAAGGAGAAATTACCGTCAATGTCGGTAATTGTTCCATTCGTCGCATTCCCTTTCTCCACTACACTGGCACCAATCACCGGTCCCATCGCATCATTAACCACACCTTTTACATTGATTGTCGAACTCTGTGCGTTCAAGAACTGAACATTCAACAGAAGGGCCATGCAAATGGCCAAAGTGACATACACTTTCAGCCCGAGTCCTTCAAAGAATCTCTGTCTTTTCATTGTATAAACTTTAAGATTAAACATTAATTGTTTCACTTTCACTCTTCATTTTAACCGTGAAAACAATGGCAAATGTAGGCGAATGCTGATAGGAAGACCTCCAATAATGCTTCTACGAGGTAGAATTTTAGTTATTCGACCTAATTGAAGCATAATTTGACTTGATCTATGACTGTATGAAGCGTTCCTGATATTCCGTTGGCAACATGCCGAATTCCTTTTTGAAACAAGAGCTAAAATATTTTGGGTCATTAAAACCGACGGCATACGCCAGATCGGAAATACGCACGGAACTCCCCTTCTCCTCCATAATGCGGCAGGCCGCTTTCAGACGGATGTTACGGATAAAGGCAGAAGTATTCAGTCCCGTCAGGGATTTCAGTTTCTTGTAAAGGGTGGACTTGCTGGTGCCCATCTCCTCCACAAACTGGGGCTGGTCGAAATCTGAATCTTCCAGATGGCGGTTTACGCAGTCAATGGCACGCTGCATGAAGTCCTCATCAATGCTGGTATAGTCCAGTTCCTTGATTTCGAACACCAGTTGGTTCTTAAAGTCATGCGCCTTGCGTTCTTTGTATTTCAGCAGATTGCGGATGCGTGCATGCAGCACGGCCAGGTTGAACGGTTTACTGATAAAGGCATCCGCCCCCACTTCATAAGCTTCGGCACGGTCTTCCTCCTTGTTCTTGGCTGTCAGAAGAATCACGGGAATATGACTGAGTTCCAACTTGTTCTTCACACACCTGCAAAACTCGATGCCGTCCATTACGGGCATCATCACGTCCGAAACAATCAGGTCAATATCCTCATTGTCAAGCACAGTCACAGCCTCCTGACCGTTTTCGGCCGTATGGACATTGTATTCACGTTTCAGCAGCCGGACCATTAACTGCAAAAGCTCCTCATTGTCCTCCACCACCAGTATGGTATGAGCTTTGGGCTTTTCAGCAACCACATTCTCCGCATTCTCCTCTTCAAGATAGGTAACGGTTTTCTGTACCGGAAGTACAGCTTCCTCATCAATCTGTTCTTCCTTAAAGTAAGAGCGGTCTACGGGCAAGGTCACGATGAATTCCGTTCCCCGGCCTTCCTCGCTCTCCACTTCAATGCTTCCTCCATGCAGCTCCACCAAGTCCTTTACCAAAGAAAGGCCGATGCCCGTACCAATGGTGTTGAACTTCCGGTAATCCCCCTCGTAGAACCGCTTGAAGAGGCTCTTCTGCTTGTCCTTTGAAATGCCACTGCCATTATCCTTTACATGCAACCGGACGAAGTCCCTGTCTTCGGCATACATCAGCGTGACTTGTATATAGCCACCCTCCTTATTATATTTGGCGGCATTGGAAAGCAGGTTGTAGAGAATCTTGTCCAGCTTGTCCGTATCAAAATAACCGATAATCGACTCCGGATTACAGAGTACGGAGAAATGTATCTTGCGCTTTTTGACAAGCGGCAGGAAAGATTCGGCTTCATTTTTCACAAACGCCGCCACATCTCCTGGAGAGACACGCAACTTCAGATTGCCGGTTTCTGCTTTACGAAATTCAAGAATCTGCTGCAACAGACGGATGAGCCTGCTGATATTGCTACCCATTACCGTATAAAGGTCGTCATGCCCGGGAAACCGCATCTTCAACTCATCGACGGTAGCCGAGATAATGGTCAGCGGAGTCAGCAGTTCATGCGTGATATTTGTAAAGAACTGCAATTTGGCATGATTCAGTTCTTCCAGTTTGGACTTCTCCATCTCCCGAAGATGCAGCTCATTACGCAGCTGCATCCTGTTCTTTGCTGTCCGGAGAATGAAGCAGACAATAGCTGCCCCTATCAGTGCATAAATGATATAAGCCCACCATGTAGCCCAGAACGGTGGTAATACCACCACCTCAAGTTCACGGATTTCCTGACTCCAAATGCCATTTTCATTGGTGGCTTTCAGACGGAACCGATAAGTGCCGCTCTTCAAATTATTATAATAGGCAAAACGGCGGTTGGCATCCGTATATTGCCAATCCTTGTCAAAACCTACAAGCTGATAGGCATACCGATTTAAACCGGGATTCTTATAAGTAAGGGATGCGAATTCAATACTGAAATTATTATATCCGTAAGGCAGATCTAACTTCCGTGTAAACGAAGGCATGACAGAAGAAATCCGTTCTCTGACCTCCGGTTCCAATACCGCAAAAGAACGGTTGAAGATTTTTATATCCGTAATCAGATAAGGCACGGCTTCATTGTCTTTCTCCAGAGATGCAGGAAAGAAACTGTTATAACCCTTATTTCCTCCAAAGAATAACTCGCCCTCCCTACTACAAGAAGACTGTGATATGAAGAAGTTATCCTGCAGACCGTCTGCTGTCGTATAGACACGGACCGTAGCCAAATCCTCGTCCATCGGTACAAAAAGCTGTACCAGCCCCATATTGGTCCCCATCCATAGACACCCTTGCCTGTCTTCCTCTATAGACCCTATCATGTCAGCGGACAGCTGATATTCCTGATTCTTTTCCGTAAATACATTTTCCTTATAATCATATAGATACAACCCTCCTCCCTCAGTTCCGGCCCATAGCCTTCCCGATTTATCCACATGCAAACACAACACCGAGTTCGTTGCCAGCTGGCCGTTGTTATAACTATAGTTACTATATTTCAGCGTTTCGGGATGCTGCACATCCCCCATAATATGTATAATTCCATAGTTGGCTGTCGCAATCCAGAAGCTGCCATCCGCATCCTCCACAATGTCCTTCACATGATACCAATCTGCCAACCCGCCTCCGGCAAAAGAAAGTGTTCCGAACCTATAATGCCCTCCATCGGCCAAACTGATTCCCATACCGCCGCGACAGCCTACCCAACAATTCCCCTTACTGTCCTCACACAAGGCCGAAACGCAATCCGAATAGAGATAAGGCGTGTCGGATTCAGTCAGCACCTTCACTTTCTCTCCTTTCTCATAAATCAAGATACCACCGTCATAGGTAGCGAACCATACTTCTCCATTCTTACGCTGAATAATGTAATTGACCGTGGGTACACTGGGAATATCCGAGAATTCCGGGATATGGGAAAAGAACGACAACACACCGGTTTCATAATCCTTGCGTGCCAGCCCATAACTTCCGGTACCCAGCCAAAGGTCTTTATCTGCATCGGCAAACAAAGCGCGGACGGCAGTAGTAGGCACGTCATCCTCTGCCAGATTCAAAGAATAGAAAGTAAATGGAGATTGTTTCGTGTCTATCATCAGGACACCGCCGCCAATGGAACCCAGCCAGATATTATTGAAGCGGTCGCGCAACAGTGAATTTATTTCATCACAAGGTATATGATATGCCGAATGCAACGACTTGTAATTAATGAATGTACCGGGATTCTCCTGCTTCATAATGCTCAGCCCCACCCGGGTCCCTATCCACAAGGTATGGGTGTGTACATCCTCCACAATATCATAAACAATATTGTCCGACAAGCTGGCATCATCCCCTATCCGATGCGAATAATGTGTATAAAACACGTTTGCCATATCCTTGGGATGATTCAAGAGAAATAATCCGCAATCCCAACCACCGACCCACATTTTCCGGTTGGAATCCTGATAGATAACATGTGCCGAGTTCCGTTCATTGATTTTGGGATATGCATAGAATTTATCCTCCTTCCGGGAATAACGAAAAAGACCACTGGACCAGGTACCGACCCACAAATCCCCATCCGAGTCCTCGAACAACGATTTGATGGAAGCTGCGGGAAATATACCATCGGTGGACTTGCCGTCATACATCACGAAGGAGTCCTTCTCTGCCACATACCGGCATAAGCCGGAATCCGTACCAATCCATACCTCATTTTCCCGGGTGACCAACAGGCATGAGACCGCATTGTTTGGAATGGCAGGCGCAGTATATTGACGGATTTCTCCGGTTTTCTTATTGAGTGTGTTCAACCCCTCTTGTGTACCAATCCACAAGAAGCCGTCATTGTCATCGGCAAAACAATAAATGTTGTTACTGGTCAACAAACCGGGAGTATTCAAGCTCGATTTATAGACAGTAATCTGGTAACCGTCGTATTTACAGAAACCATACCGGGTAGCAAACCACAAAAACCCTTCCTTATCCTGATATATTTTCTGGACCTCATCCGTCGGTAATCCGTCTAATGTAGAAATCTGCTTGAACTTCAAACGGGAAATAACATCCCCATCAGCCGCATGCCCCAAGGCAGGATACATTGTCCAAAAGCTGAACAGGAGAAGACACGTATGCAGACAAAAAAAACTTACTCTATTTTTCATATACCAGATATTAGGAATTATGACAAATATAGCAAGTTCAGCTCACTTTAAAGAAGAATTATACTCTTTTTTTGTCTGCAAATACTTCAAACGAGGCTTTATTCCTTACCTTTACAGCCGTGTTCTACACCCTAACCGTAGACAAGCAAACAACATATGGAAAATAAATTCGACTACCAGTCTGTGCCTTATGGCTTTGCACATTGCTTCAACAGCCAGTGCGTCCATAAGGAAGAATGCCTGCACCACTTGGCTGCTACCAATTGCACCTCGCAATGTCCTACTTTAAGCATCATCAATCCGAACTGTATCCCTGCCGATACCACCAACTGCCCTCATTTCCGGAAAGCCCTGAAGTGCCGGGTTGCATGGGGCATCCGGCACCTGCTGGACAACGTACCCCACAAATGTGCAGCCCCGATGAGGAACCAGCTTGTAGGACACTTTGGCAAGACCACCTATTATCGCTTTTACCGCCAGGAACAAGGCTTGTTTCCAAAGGCACAAGCATATATCCGTCAGGTTTTCAAACAATACGGAATTGCCGAAGAACCGAAATTCGAGAGATACAGCGAAGAATACAGCTACAACGATTGAAGCATCCGGACAGCTCAGCTTCTACAAAGTTTATTTTTGAAAAACATCTGTCATGCTATCACGCAGAGGGGGATATCCTTTTGATTATAAACCGATTAAAGCGTGAAAGATACCCGTGATAGATAAAAATCTTCACAACCATCCATCACGCCATAACAAAAGCAGTATCCGATACTTACTTCATTCACCACAGAATAGTGATATATGCTTAGTTCTCAGTATGAAACTTTTAGTTTCTTAAACAAATACCAAAAGTTTCAACAACAAATACCATTGGTTTAAACCTTCTAAAATAAAAGTTTCAACAAGAGAAACTGAGAGTTTTCCTTAGGAAAACTATTGATTTCAACAAGCAAAACCTTTTGTTTCAACAAGCAAAAACCAGCGTGGAAGTCTGCACAAAGCATCCCAAATCACCTGCTTTTTCGACTCAAAACATCAGATTTTCCACAGAAAAACGCTGGAATAGACCTAAAAAAGCATGGAATCACTTGCAAAAAGAGCCTGATTGTCGTACCTTAGTACACTGTAAGCAAACCATTTTGCCTGCATGTGACAAAACAAAAAATAGAAATGAAAATCACCCAACTGAGAGAAAAAGACGGGAATCTGACACTGAGCACGACAGACTTAGACACCTTCCTACAGAAAATCAAAACGGAGACCAAAACCCAGCCCGTATCCACTTTCCGCCAGCAACTGCGATACTGCTTGCCCGGCAAGCGCTGCAACGAGGCAGACCGACTGCCCAAAGTACTCCCGGCAGCCGAATTCCGCAAGACGAACGGTGTCTGCCAGATGAAAACCTACAACGGCATCGTGGAACTGACCGTAGGCCCGCTTTCCGGCAAGTCCGAAATAGCCCTTGTGAAACGTCTTGCCTGGGAACAGCCCCAGACGCGGCTCGTATTCACCGGTTCCAGCGGACGGACTGTAAAGATTTGGACTACCTTCACCCGTCCGAACAATTCGCTGCCGGGCAAACGGGAAGAAGCCGAAGTATTCCACGCCCATGCCTACCGCCTTGCCGTGAAATGCTACCAGCCCCAACTGCCTTTCGACATTCTGCTGAAAGAGCCCAAGCTGGAACAGTACTCCCGCCTCTCCTTCGACCCCGAAGCCATGTACCGCCCGGACTCCATACAGTTCTATCTTGCACAGCCCGCCTCCATGCCCGACGAAACCACCTATCGGGAAGCCCTGCAAGACGAGAAGTCACCCCTGACGCGCGCCGTGCCGGGATATGAAGCCGAAGAAGCCATCATCATGCTGTTTGAAGCCGCCTTGCAGAAGACTTTCGCCGAAGCGACGGGTGCCGGTGCCGACAACAGCCTGCACTCCCTGACCGTACGCCTTGCCGAGAACTGTTTCCGTTCGGGCATCCCCGAAGAAGAGACCGTGAAGCGTACCTATTTCCATTATTATCTGCGCCAAAAAGAGACTGTCATCCGGCAGATTGTAAGAAGCGTTTACCAAGAGAACAAAGGCTTCAATACCCAAAGCAGCCTCAGCAAAGAGCAAAGACTTGCCATACAGACGGACGAGTTCATGAAACGCCGCTACGACTTCCGCTACAACACCCAAGTGGGTGAGGTGGAATACCGTGAACGCCACTCGTTCCGTTTCCGCTTCTCCCCCATCGACAAGCGCACGCTGAACAGCATTGCCCTCGACGCACAGAGCGAAGGCATTCCCCTGTGGGATAGGGACATCAGCCGATATATCTACTCCAACCGCATCCCGGTATTCAATCCGCTGGAAGATTATCTGTACGACCTTCCGCACTGGGACGGGAAAGACCGTATCCTGGCACTCGCCCAGACAGTACCCTGCAACAACCCGTACTGGGCCGAACTGTTCCACCGCTGGTTTCTCAACATGGTGGCACACTGGCGCGGCAATACCGACAAGAAATATGCCAACAGCGTCTCCCCCTTATTGGTAGGTGCACAAGGCACCCGCAAAAGCACCTTTTGCCGAAGCATCGTCCCGCCCGAGCTGCGTGCCTATTATACGGACAGCATCGACTTCTCGCGCAAGCGCGACGCCGAACTTTACCTCAACCGTTTTGCGCTCATCAACATCGATGAATTCGACCAAATAAGCAGCACCCAGCAAGGATTCCTGAAACATATCCTCCAGAAGCCGGTGGTCAACGTGCGCAAGCCATACGCCAATGCCGTGCTCGAGATGCGCCGATACGCCTCGTTCATCGCCACCAGCAACCAGAAGGACTTGCTGACCGACCCCAGCGGCAGTCGCCGGTTCATCTGCATAGAAGTGACGGAAGCAATAGACACCAACCGCCCGATAGACTACAACCAGCTTTATACCCAGGCCATGCACGAACTGGACCACGGCGAACGCTATTGGTTCGACCAGTCGGACGAACGGATTATGACGGAAAACAACCACGATTTCGAACAGATACCGCCCGAAGAGCAACTGTTCTACCACTATTTCCGCGTTGCCGGAAATGACGAGGAGGGAGAATGGCTGTCGTCTGCCGAAATACTGAACCGCCTGCGCCGGTACAGCGCCATCCCGCTGTCCACCAAGAGAGTGAATGTATTCGGAAGGATACTGCAGAAACATGAAGTGCCATCCCGCAGAACACGGTTCGGCACGCTGTATCATGTGGTGGAGTGCAAGAGACAAGAAGATTAGTCTTTAAAATATTCAGACACCGGCAATGCTTCTATCGTTTTATCTCCTACGGAAAATTTGTCATGTTGGTTATAAGTGAGTATCAGTCCATGCCCCATCTTGAAGAAAGACAAGGCATCCAGTAAGCCATCTACTTCCCTTTTCCGGTTTTCTGCGGTCAAGGCATAGCATACCTGGATGGCAAGCTGGGGCACAGAATTGCGTACAACTATAAAGTCGCATTCCTTCCGGTTCTCATTATAATAGAATATCTCAGAATAACGGCGACGCAATTCCGCAAAAACCATGTTCTCCAGCCTCCGACCCTCATCACGGGTGAAAGATGGAGAGGTGACAAATACAACACCATTGTCCACACAATACACTTTCTTCGGGTTCAACAGTTGCGCTTTATATGAATATGAAAATTTCGGAACAAAGTTTATCAAGTAAGTCTGTTCGAAATAAGAGAAATAATCAGACACAGTAGAAGTACTTTTCATTCCCAGTATCTGTTTCAGTTTTGTAGCAGACACCAGATTGCCCACATTCCCCATCAAATAGGCCAAGAGACTTTTCAAAGAGTGGTCATCACGTATATTATATCTCACGGCAATATCACGATATACTATATCATTGACTAAATCCGTCAGAACATCCTGATCATCCAGTTGCAAGTATTGAGGGAAGCCACCCTGATGCAGATAGTCGTACAAGGAACTGTCACCGATAGTCTTACCCGTAAAACCGCAATATTCAGCATACGAAAAAGGGAACAGTTCTTTCGTAATATGTCTTCCTGTCAACTTCGTGCCCAATTCACGACTCAACATCGAAGCATTGGAGCCGGTGATTCCCACATAAAACCCTTCATCCAACTTGCCCCGAATATACACCTCCCAACCATCAACAATCTGTATTTCGTCAAAAAGAAGAGCGATACACCCTTCATGTTCCTTAATAACTTCATCCACTATACGGAAATCACTGAATTCAAATCCATACAGTAAAGGGGTATCAAAATTCAAGGAGAGCACCTCTTCCGGCTTGTATCTATCCACCGATAATTGTGCCAGCAATGTACTCTTACCACAACGGCGAATACCAGATATAATCAGTGCATAGTCTGCTACCAAGGGAGGTAAAGACAACAATAGGTCACGTCGGAAACTTTGAAATTTCCTCAACCGTTCACGTTGCACACGTATGGCTTCTACTATATCCGATTTGCTTATCATAGGGCTATGTCATTTATATTCAGATACAAATATAAACATTCCATTCTGAATAAACAAATCTATCCATTTAGAATAGATAGATTTGTTTATTCGGAATGAAAGCACTACCTTAGCACCTCATTACAAAAATAACGCTTATGCAAGACATTATAAACGGACGTTGCGGCTGGTGCGGAACCGACGAGCTGTATGTGAAATACCACGATGAAGAGTGGGGAAAAACGGTAACAGACGACAAGACACTATTCGAGTTTCTTGTATTGGAAAGTGCCCAGGCGGGACTGAGCTGGATAACCATCCTCAAAAAGCGGGAAGGCTACCGCAAAGCCTTTTGCAATTTCGATGCCGCGCAAGTGGCGCAAATGACCGACGAAGACGTGGAACGGCTGATGCACTTTGACGGCATCGTGAAAAACCGTCTGAAAATCAAGTCGACCATCACCAATGCAAAGCAGTTTCTTGTCATACAGAAAGAATTCGGCAGCTTTTACAACTATACGCTATCCTTCTTCCCCGACCGGAACCCCATTATCAATCATTTTCAGTCATTGAGTGAGATTCCGGTATCATCTCCCGAATCAGATGCCATGAGCAAAGACATGAAAAAACGGGGATTCAAGTTCTTCGGCTCTACCATTTGCTATGCCCATCTGCAAGCTTCGGGGTTTATCAACGACCATCTGACGGATTGCATTTGCCGAAATCAGAAACAATAAAACAAAGAAATATACAGAAGCAAGCAAAACATCAACACAAAGCGGTCACCCTCCCCCATCGGAAAGGCGACCGCTTCAGTGTTATAAAATCTGTTTCTCAGTATGTAATACACTGAGAAGAAATGTTATTCTATTCCGATACTATGGCATACGGGAAAAAGGATGAACGTAAACTCATAATCAGCGTATGGCACCAGGTATTCCGGACGGGCTATACGTCCCCAACTGTCTTCGCAACCCAGACCGGCTTGCACCTTGTCGATACAGAGATTAGTCAAATCAGCTTCATCCACCTCTTGCGAGTGTCCTTGCTCTTTGCTCCAGCCTTCATCTAAAGACTCGATGGTATAGTGCAAGGCAGATGCGGAGAAGGGAGCGGCTGCCACAATCTTGATGCCATTACCAGACTGATCCAACATCTTCCACCAACGAATATCGGTCTTTGTTCCATTTTCCTGCGGACGGATGTAGGGATAGAACTGCTCGGCCACACTTTGGCGATAAATGCCTAAGTCGGCGCAATGATTACGGTCAATATAGTTTTCAACCGGACCGCGTCCATAGTATTCAACGGTTTCAAAGCTGCGCGGCATAGGCATCTGCAGACCGAAACGGAACATGTTCGATACTTTGGCATTCTTGTCGGCAGTCAGCTTCTGGGTCACCTTGACGGCACCGGCATTGTTGATGACATAAACAAGGTTCAGCTTAGCTGAAACACCCGGCATGTCGTAAGCAGATTCTACAATCACCAGATTGTTCTCCGTGCGCTGTTTGAAAGAGGTCAGTTTGATTTCCGGATTCTTCCAAGCGATATATTTGCGTTGCAGATTGGCACCGTAGTCGTTGTCAACAGGCGCACGCCAGAAGTTTGGTTTTAAAGCCTCGCCGTCTTTAATCATATCCCGGCCATTCACTTCGTACTTGGTCAGATAACCGTTGTGCTTGTTGATTTCTACACGGAAAGCATCACCGGAGACGATGAGGTAGTTCCAATCGTTATCCTGTACTTGGGGAGCCGTCATCTCGATATTGCTCTGTTCGCAGTTCTTCAATTCCATGGAAGGAGCTTGGTAAGGATTGAGCGTCAACTGGTCTTTTGCCACTACATGTCCGGCGGAAAGCAATCCTTCACGGTTCTTCAGCTTATAGGAAACATTCAGCAACCACTCGGTGCATTGGCAAGTCTTGCCCAAGTCCAACTTGATTTTGGCTGTCTGTTGGGGAGCTACATTCAGATTATCCACACGACCGGTCCGTATCACCTTACCGCCTTTCAGTACCTCCCACTCCATATAATAGGCAGAAAGATCACGGAAGAAGTATTCATTGAACACATTGATTTCGCCGTTCTTCAAGTCGGCCGGAGTAGTCCAGATGTCCTGATAGATACGGCCTACCTCATACATGTGGGGATTGGGCACACGGTCGGGGCTGATAAGACCGTTATCGCAGAAGTTACCGTCGCTGGCATCAAAACGGTTAAAGTCACCGCCGTAGGCATAAATCATCTTACCGTTTTTTCCTGTCCAACGTACAGACTGATCAACAAAATCCCAAATAAAGCCACCTTGGAATTTGGAATATTTACGCACCAAATCCCAATATTCTTTAAAACCTCCTTGCGAGTTTCCCATCGCATGAGCATATTCGCACTGAATCAGGGGCTTTGTCATAGAATCATCCTCACTGTATTTCTTACATCCGTCATAGCCATAATACATCGGGCAATAGATGTCTGTCTTGCCTGTTTTACCGGCTTGTTCATATTGTACGGCACGGCTCGGGTCTTCAGCCTTTATCCAATCGTAGGCAGCTTCGAAATTAGCGCCATAGCCGGCTTCGTTGCCCAAAGACCAGAAAATGACGCTGGGATGATTGAAGCTACGCTGCACATTGCGCTGGTTACGCTCCATATGTGCTTTCCTATAGTCCTCACGTTTGGCAAGTGTCTCTTCCCCATAACCCATTCCGTGGGATTCGATATTGGCTTCGGCCACTACGTAAATACCATATTGGTCGCAGAGGTCGTACCAGAGATTATTGTCGGGATAGTGGCAGGTGCGCACGGCATTCAGGTTGAACTGCTTCATCACCTGAATATCCTGAATCATGCGTTCGCGAGAAATGACGTAACCACCGTCCGGATCCATCTCGTGGCGGTTGGCTCCCTTGAAGAGAACGGGCTGGCCGTTGACAAGTATCTGACTTCCTTTCAGCTCTATCTTTCGGAAGCCCACCTTTACGGGAATCACTTCACTGCTGCCTTGCAAAGTGGCACGCAGGGTATACAAGTAAGGCGTTTCCGCCGTCCACTTATGAGGATTCTCCACATTTATCAAGGCAGTAGCGCTACCTTTGGCGACAGCTGTAGCCACCTGTTTTCCGGCAGCGTCCAGCAGTTCAAGACTGACATTGCCGCCACCCTTCACATCAAGCTGTACTTTCAGGGAACCGTTCTTATAAGCAGTATCCAAATCGGGAGTGACACGGATGTCCTGAATGCGCTTCTTGTCACGGGCATACAAGTAGCAATCGCGCCCTACACCGCTATAACGGAAGAAGTCCTGGTCTTCCAGATACGTCCCGTCACACCAGCGGAATACCTGAAAGGCTATCAGATTCTTTTGTCCCGGCTTCAAGTAGGGTGTCAGGTTGAATTCAGCCTCCAGTTTGCTGTCCTCACTATAACCTACGTACTTGCCGTTTACCCACAAATACATATTGGAAGTCACGGAACCGAAATGAGCAATGATGTCCTTACTCTTCCAGTCGGCAGGTATTACAATCTCACGACGGTAGGAACCTACATTGTTATTCTCCGTTGGCACCTGCGGTGGATTGTTCTTGAACTGATTGCGCCAGGCATATCCGGTATTCACGTAGATAGGGTCGCCGAAACCGTTCAGTTCCCACATACCGGGAACGGCCATATCGCTCCATCCCTTGTCGTTGAACCCCACTTTCCAGAAATCCGTGGGACGGGCATCGGCATTCTTCACCCAGAAGAATTTCCAGATACCGTTCAGAGTCATGTAATTGGAAGAATGTTCTTTTGCTCCACGAGCCGCAGCATCTGCCGACTCATAGGCAAAATAGTTGGTGTGCATCGGAGCACGGTTCACGGCATTTACTTCAGGGTTTTGCCATTCAGTGAAGGACTGTGCGCTTGCGGCAATGGCAAAAGTCGCAAGCAGTCCGGTAATGAAATGTTTCTTCATGGTAAATAGTTTATAAAAATTAGCAACGGCATACAAGCAGAACCGGTATGCCGTCACAAAGATACGCCTATCCTATAATTAAAAGGAAGAATAATCGTTCAAAAAAGGCTGAATTTAATTCTTTAAATAAGTGTTCATAACTAGTTCACATAATTAAATAGGTGACTAAATGGGAATTTATTTTGATTGAGTACTTATCCGCAAACGATAGACTCCGAACGAACGGGGCTGAAGCTCCAGGCTCAGAGAACGGGAAGCCACCTCCACCGGACGAATACGTGGAACAATAGCCTCCTGCTCCAGTGTATTCTTGGCTTTCCAGTCATCACTTTGCAAATAGGTGCAGGAACCCGAGACAAGCTGCCGCTTCTTCAATCCGCTGAACTCTATCTGTACCTTCTCCGATCTGCTGCCCGCATTGACAAGCTTCAGAATTACTTCTCCCGTAGGAGCATCCAGCACTGCCGATGCATAAAGGCTGTCCTGCCCCGTCACGGGTTTTCCGTCCATTTGCAGGTTCAGCACATCTGTTCCGGCATTCATACCGTACATCTGCTGTACGTAATAGTTGGGAGTCCGCATCATACGGAGATTGTCGAACCAAATCAAATCGGGATTCCACTGCCAGGCATCCACATGGGCAAACAACGGAGCATAGGTAGCCAGGCGCACCACATCGGCATTACGTTCCAGTCCCGTCATAAAAGCTGCTTCGGACAGTGCCGCCAAGAAATTATTGGCTTTCCCGGTGGGGTGGTCATGCGATGCATATTCACCGGCAAAGACTTTCGGTCCTTTACGGTCATAGTCATCATAGCGGGCAGCATTGGCAAAGAACCAGTCGGGAGCCATATAATAATGCTCGTCCACCAAATCCACCCCGATGCGTTTCATTTCGGGCCAGAGGTAATCGAACTTGTCCCCATCTGCACTCGGACCGGAAGAACCTACAATCTGCATATCGGGATATTCCGCACGGATGGCTTTCGTGAACACTTCCAGACGCTCGGGATAGACTTCCCCCCACTGTTCATTGCCGATGGCAATCATTTTCAGACCGAACGGTTCGGGATGTCCCATATCGGCACGCACCTTTCCCCACTTGGAGGTTGCAGCACCGTTGGCAAACTCGATGAGGTCGAGGGCATCCTGCACGTACGGGCCGAGTTCTCCAAGGGGAACCACTTCGTTGCTTTCGTATTGGCAGGACAGCCCGCAGCTCAGTACCGGCAGAGGCTCTGCACCGAGGTCTTCACTCAGCAGGAAATATTCGTAAAAGCCAAGTCCGTAACTCTGGAAATAATCCGGGAAAGCTTTATGCTTGAATGTATAGTTCCAGCGATTTTCGTTCAAAGGACGGTTCTCTACCGGACCCACGGAATTCTTCCATTGATAACGGGTGGCAAGGCTGTTGCCTTCGATGATGCAGCCACCGGGAAAACGGAATACTCCGGGATTGAGGTCATAGAGGGCTTGTACCAAGTCGGCACGCAATCCATTCTCACGCTTCTTCCAAGTGTTCACCGGGAAGAGAGAGATGTGGTCCATATCTACCGTACCCTCCGTCTGCAACACAACACGCAGACGCGAGCGAACATCGGTAAAAGGAGCTTTCAGCACAGCCGTCAGCTTCTGCCATTCACTGCCTTTCACTTCCAGTTCCTTCTTCAGGAGATTCTCTCCGTTGGAATTCACCAGTTCGACGGAAAGCTTCATTGGTTTGGTATCCGGCGTACGGACATAGGCGGAGAAACGGTAATCTTCTCCTTTTTTCAGGCCGATGCCACGATAACCTTCATTATCCAGTCCGGCACGCAAAAGACAGCCGTCATTGGTAATGCGCACATAATGCGGATTGCGGTCGAAGCAGGGCCGCTCGTCCTGTACCGTCACCTCGCCGAAAGGTATCCACCCCACCAGCGGCTGCGGGAACTCAAAAGAGCGGTTCTTTACCAGTTCGGCATACAAACCACCGTCCGCACCGAAATTAATGTCTTCGAAGAAGATTCCATACATGGCAGGATTTATCCGAGCCGTCGGTTTTGATACATCAACAGTCATCACATGCTGTTGCGCCTGCATGCCAAGAACAACGAACAATGTCAATAGAAATAAAAGTCTTTTCATGGTTTTAATCTGTTTATAACGATAGCATAAGCTAAATTATGACGACATACTTACCTATTCTACATCAATCCTATTTACCGGCAACCATACATCCATCTTGCCCTCACCCCGGTGTGCCCATGCATAATAAGGTATCAGGGTCAGCGTCACATCTCTGGTTGCCAACTTTCCGGCAGCATCAAAACCAAGAGCCTGCACTTCTGTGGTAATTTCGTTGATGCCATACAGCAGTTCGGGCTTCTCCGTCACCTGGAATTTCGGATGACGGTTCAGGATGATATTCTGTATATTAAAATCATTATCGGCCCACTCGGCACAATAAACGATAGGACCACGCTCAACGGCCACCCGTCCACGGTCGGCAACCACTTTTTCATTGGCTTTCACCACACGGGGGTGCATGTCGAAATGCACCTCTACCACATCCCCTTTCTTCCACTTCCGGTCTATCCGGAGATAGCCTTTACGAAGTTCACCGGTCACCTCCTCGCCATTCACCAATACACGATAGCCCAACTTCAGGTCGTCGGCATACGAATAAAGGTCACTCGGAAGTACACTGCCGCGCACCCAACCCGGAATACGGATATTCATCGTAAACGGCAGGTTGCCCTGAGCCACCTTCACACGAATATCTCCGTTCCAGGGGTATCCGGTTTCCTGCTCCAGCACCACTTTCTTTTCATTCAACTTCAGCTCGGCACGGTTGGACAAGAAAAGGTTGACGTACACCTGATTGTCTTTCACGGCATACACATATCCCGGCAAAGAAGGAATGAACCGGCTGATGTTGCTAGGACAGCAGGCACAACCAAACCACGGCTGGCGTGTAATCGTATGGTCGGCATTAAAGTGATACTTACCATCGCAAGACAACGGATTGGGATAGAAGAACTTGCCTCCGTCCAATGAAACGCCGGAGATTAATCCGTTGTAAAGCGTACGTTCCAGCACGTCGAAATACTTGGAATCGCCATGCAGCAGAAAGAGGCGGTAATTCATGTAAACATTGCCGATGGCGGCACAGGTCTCATTGTAGGCAGTCAGATTCGGCAATTCATAGTTATCACCGAAAGCTTCGCCCGTGTGACGCGCACCGATACCGCCGGTAATATATATCTTCTTGCCGACGATATTCTCCCATATCTTGTCGATAGCCTTGATGTAGGAGCTGTCACCCGTAATGGCAGCCACATCAGCCATACCGGAATACATGTAACCGGCACGTACGGCATGTCCCACTGCCTCTTCCTGCTCCAGTACAGGCTTGTGCGACTGCAAATAGATGTCCTTGCGTGCCGTAGTGCCGCGCGCGTCGAGGAAGAACTTGGCCTGGTCGAGATATTTCTTATCTCCTGTCACGGTATAGAGGCGTACCAATGCCATTTCGGCAATCTGATGTCCGGGAATCACACGCTTCTGTCCGGGGCCTTCACCGATATTCTTGCATACGCAGTCGGCATAACGGATAGCTATATCCAGGAAGTTCCGCTTGCCTGTAGCTTGATAATAAGCCACAGCCCCTTCCACCATGTGACCCAGATTATAGAACTCGTGGCTCAAATTCTCCACCTCCGACCAGCGTTCCGGCCCCGACCAATCGTGCGGATGCTTGGGGTTCATGGTACGTGCGGTGTAAAGATACCCGTCCGGTTCTTGGGCGGCGGCCACTATGACCAATACGCTGTCGATATATTCTTCCAGTTTCTTGTCCGGGTAAGTCTGCAAGGAGTAACTTGCACCTTCAATCGTCTTATAGACATCCGTATCGTCAAAGGAGAAGCCTCCCACCTTATACTCATCACTGGGATGAGTAGCTTTCACAAAGTTTTCATAACGTCCCGTTTCCTCACACTTACTGAAAGCCAACGGGATGGTTACCTCGCGGCTTGCCTTCAAGCGTTGTCCCCAGAAACTGTCCGTCACCTTCACTGAAGTGAAAGGAACCGGGTCGATGGGATAACCGGAATGCAAAGTCTGTTGCTTTTGTGCCGACACACTGCCGGTCATGGCTGCAACAAGTGCCAAAGTCAATAATCGTATCATATCTTTTAAGTTTTTAAGTTCTTAAGTTCCCACGCACGGAATTACACGGATTTATCCTTATTTCCCCTTATTCTCATGGATACGTATCACCGTAAACGAATAGGCAGGCAAGGTATAAGGAAACTCCGTACCGCCGATGTCGACGAAGGCGGAAGTCACGGAACGTGCCTGCTTGTCTTTCGGGTCACCCGTCAGGAGCGTCTTCACTGCCGAGGGATTCTGCAAGTCGATGCCCTTCAGCTTCACTGTAGAGGAAACCTCCACCGGAAGCAGGTTCACCAGCTTTACGATATGGTCACCCGTGGCCTCATCCTTTACCACCGAAACGCCGACGCGCTTGCGGACAGCCTCTTGCCCATTACTCAGTGTGATGTGCGAGGTGATGTACTGCGTACCCGCATTCTGTCCGTACATCTGCTGTGTGTAGTAGCCCACGGTAGGCTTCACCTCCGTGTTATTGAAATAAATCAAGTCGGGATTCCACTGCGTATGCCCTTCCTTTGCCAGCAACGGAGCGTATGAGGTCATTTCCACCACATCGGCATTACGTTCCACAGAAGTCAGATAGAGGGCTTCTGCCAACGCTGTCTCTATGTTGTTGGGACGTCCGGGCAGGTGGGCGGCATATTCGCCCAGATAGACCTTGGACTTGGTACGGTCATAACGGTCGTAGTAGTCCTGGTTGTGAATCATCCAGCCCGGATCCACGTAATAGTGTTCGTCCACCATGGGCACGCCCATTTCCGTGGCAAGGCGCCAGCCCTCCGCATAGTCCGTGCCTTCGTAGAAGGGACCTACGGTGCCGACAACCGTAATCTCGGGATGCTTCTCCCTGACAGCCTTGTATATCATGGCAAAGCGCTCCTCAAACACTTCGGTAATCATATCCTCGTTGCCGATGCCGATATACTTCAGATTGAAAGGCTTGGGATGGCCTGCCTCAGCACGCTTCCTGCCCCACACGGTGCGGCGTGCATCGCCGTTGGCATACTCTATCAGGTCGAGCACATCCTGGATATAGGCAGGCATCTCTTCCATCGGGATGCCACCCTGCTGGCCGTAGCGCATCAGTTCCTTGTTGGCCCCCTGCGGACAGTTGTCGGCATAGTGCGAGTGTGTGCCCGAGTTCTGGCACGGCACGCCCGCTGCCAATACCGGCAGAGGTTCGGCACCTATATCTTCGCAGAAGCGGAAGTACTCGAAGTAGCCCAGTCCGCGTGTCTGATGATACCCCCACAGATTGCGCAACGGCTTACGCGCTTCAAGCGGTCCGATAGAGCCTTTCCAGTCATAGATATTATCAATGCCGTCGCCATGAGCCACGCAGCCGCCGGGGAAGCGGACGAAGCGTGGATGCAGGTCGGCAAGCGTCTGCGCCAGGTCGGCACGCAAGCCGTTCTTATGGCCCTTGAATGTATTTTGCGGAAAAAGGGAAATCATATCGAGATGCAGTGTCCCCACCGTCTGCGGCTGGAGCGAGAGGACGGCGGCACGCACGTCGGCATTCGCCGTCAG
This sequence comes from Bacteroides uniformis, assembly GCF_025147485.1. Lineage (NCBI taxonomy): Bacteria > Pseudomonadati > Bacteroidota > Bacteroidia > Bacteroidales > Bacteroidaceae > Bacteroides > Bacteroides uniformis. Next base: position 112,316 of record NZ_CP102263.1, read on the forward strand.
CACCGTCTGCTGTTTCTTCCACTCTTTGGAGGACACATTGACGGAAGAGCGGGCAATCTCACGGCCCGTCTGGTCGAGCAGGCAAACAACCACCTTGCCTCCCTTGCTGCCCGGTGCCACGCGGGCGAAGAGAGAGAAATCGTACTTCTCCCCTTTCTTCAAGCTGATGCCGTCGAAACCGTCGTTCTGCAATGTCACTCCGGGACGCGCCTCCAATACGGCATAATGAGGGTTATTGGGATGAATGGGGTCGGCAGCGGCAATGGTAACGGCAGCCGAAGTATTCCCCTCTTTCACCGCCCAGGCATATGTGCCGTCCCAACCTTGGTGTGAACCGTCCTTAGACGAATACTCGAAGTCGCGGTTCTGTACCAGCTCGGCATACAGTCCTCCATCCGCAGCATAGTTGATGTCTTCGAAGAAAATACCTATCAGATGCTTGCTGATGGTTTTTGCACATTCCGTCTCCACTTCGATAGTCGCCTCCACCGGTTTCAGTCCGGCAAAACGTACGGGGTCTTGCTCGGTACGTTCGGCATGGAGTGCCTGGCGGTACTTCTTATGCTCTGCAAAGGAGATGACACGCTGCACCGTGGCATACGGTACACGCTGCATCCAACCCTGCTGTACGGTACCGTTCAGCAGAACCTCCTTCCGCACGTTAGGATAGACCTCCGCCGGCCGGTATTCGGCAAGGCGAGAACGGTCAAAGTATTTCTGCGCTTTCCATTGCAGCAAGTCGGGAGACTCGACGTATGCAAGGGAGTTTCCGCTTTCCGTCAGTTCCCAGATACAGTGCCAACGGTCGTCGGCACGGGTCTGCATCAAGTGCGGTTTCAGCATCCGCTTCATTTGCCCCCAGGGGCCGAAGTCCGAGTTGACAAAGGAGCTGCCCTCTGCCACGCTGAACCATCGGTTGCCATTGGGACTCCAGGCTAGTTTCAGACCGCCACTGCCGTCGGCATGGGAGTAGGAAAAGAGATAGACTGAATCGGGTTCATTCGCCACTCCATTCGTTATAGCCTGCAAAGGAACGGTCAGTGTCAAGAACAGACACAAGGACAATAATTTCAAGAATCTATTCATGGTATTAAGTCGGTATTAATCATTCACATTTAGTTCGATAGTCACAATCAGCCGTATTCTGAATGCCATTCAGTCGTATAGTGAATAGGGTTCAGTCGTATAGTGAATGCCATTCAGTATACGACTGAATCAGGACAATTATAAACCTCTGATAATCAAAGATTTGCAAAAGGAGTAATCCGTTATGATATATCATTACAAAACAAGGGTTGCTCCATGCCTTCTTTATTCCACGATTACCGCCCCTCCCTGCGGCTGAACCGTGAGTTGCAGAGAGCCGTCAGTCTTTATCTTCTGCAGCTTTAATTGAGGCTGCATCTTCTTGTCATCACTATACAGAGACACCTCTTGTCCTGCCAGCACAGGAAGGTCAAGCTTCAGTTTCAATGGTTCCGCCGTTGCATTGACAGCGGCTATGTACCACGTGTTGCCATGACGACGGGCAAGAACAATATATCTCCCCGGATAGCCGTCAATGAAACGGGTCTCGTCCCAAGTAGTGGGCACTTGTTTCATAAAGTCGAGGCAGATTTGCGGAGCATCCGTCAAGTTATTAGGTGCCAAGGCGAAGTTCTGGATAGGATTTTGGAACAGCACTGCCGTTGCCAGCTGAAAGATGTCCGTGGTGCGGCGAATAGTTCCGCCATCGTTGCTGCGGTTCAAACGCTTGTTCAGGAACACACCGCCAAACTCCATGCATCCCACAGCATTGCGGATGAAAGGGTGCAGCGTGGCATTGAACGCCTCGTTATCACAGAAATGCTGGCTAAATACCAGATTCTCGGAAGCCAGCACCGCCTCGCTGCCTACGTAATTGGGATACATCCGTTCCCAGCCGCGAGGCAAGGTACAGCCGTGGAAGATAACCATCAGACCGTGGTCGTCGGCATCGCTCAGAATCTCCTCGTACAAACGCAGGGTCTCCTGCTTGTCACCGCCGAAGAAGTCTACTTTGATACCCTTCACACCCAGACTTTGCAACCAGCGCATCTCTTGCTTGCGGGCAATGGAGTTATCCATCCGGTTGACGGGACTCTGCTCTATATCGTTCCAGTAACCACTGGAGCTATACCACAAGAATACCTCCACACCCTTGCTACGGGCATACTTGATAAACTGTTCCATGCGGTCGCGACCGATGTTGTTGTCCCACCAGTTGTCAATCAATACATATTCGTATCCCATGGCGGCTGCCAAGTCAACATAGCGCACCTGGTCGTCGTAGTTGATGCTGCCGTCCTGCCAGAGAATCCAGCTCCATGTGCCACGGCCCGGCTTGTAATCATGGGTGGTGGTATAGCGTGGTTCCACTACATCCCAGGGGACGGTGGTTTCCACAATCGGCTTCAAGGTTTCCCCCACCGTCACAGTACGCCACGGCGTGGAGCCCGGCAGGGAAAAGGCAGGTGACACCGTTCCGTTGCCGTTGTTCTCTTCCGGCATGGGGAAAGCAATGCGATACACGCCGTTATCCCAATCACTCAAACGCGAGCCACAATAACGGCTGTCCACTCCGGTTTCACTGAGCAGTACCCAGCCGTCATCCCCCACCTTGAACAAGCAGGGAAATGTATATCCATGTCCATAACCCGAACGTTCGTTCATCGGGGCATCTGCCTTATATTCTTCTTCGTAACTGGGTTTGGTACGCTTCCACCCTATCATGGCGTCGCTCTGCGGACAAAGGAAAGTGGTGGTCTGCGACGGGAAGCGGAAGCCGGTCCGTTCGCTGTTCACCGTGACGCTTCCTTTTCCCTGCTCCCTCGGCAGGGTGTAACGGAAAGCCACGTCATTGTTGCTGACGCGGAAAGTTATCTGCACATTCTTCCCCTCACCGTTGACGAATGAACAAAGCAATTCGTTTGCCCAGTAATGGATGCGCGAAGCTTTGATCCGGGATTGTTCATAAACCGTATCGAGAGCTGTGACTTTATGTTCCTTCAACTGCAATCCTCTATAGAAATCACCCACATTTGTCTCCATCCCCAAGGGAGAAGATTCCAGCATTTGCTTTCCATTGTAGGTGACGGCGTAAGACACTTCGCCGTTGGCTGACGGGCAGGATACCGTAAGCTGCAATTTTCCATCCGGACCATTGACAGATACACTCTGTGCTGCCAGCGGACCTGAGAGGGCAAACAGCCAAACCAGTAATTTCAATCTATTCTTCATGGTATTAAATTATTATGTTACATCATTAAATCAAAGGGTAGGCACCACCGGCTTGATGGTTCCGTCTTCATTGAACTCCATCCGGTCTATGCAGACTTCACGATGAACGCCGGGACCATCTTTCAAGTACCATTTATTGATACGGTGGTAAACGATTCTCCACTCATCTGTACCGGGAATCTGCAATACAGCGTTGTGTGCCGGACCGTAAATCTCCTTTTCCGGATTCTGAATCAGTACAACGGGTTGCTTGGCAACTTCGATAGGACCGAGCGGCGACTTGGACGTACCGTATGCCACATGGTAATTGGGCGAACCGGTATCGTCTACCGACCACATGAAATAGTAGAGCCCGTTGCGATAAAAGACATAGGCTGCTTCGCGGAAAGCATAGTCCTGCAAGGTGCCTCCCTCCGGCGTCATCACCGTAACGGTATTTTCCTTGATGGACACCATATCGTCGTTCAGCTCGGCACCTGCCATGTAGCCGTTGCCCCAGTAAAGATAGGATTTGCCCGAAACAGGGTCTGTAAACACATCCACATCAATCTGTTGCCCGCCACCGACGGGTGAAGCAGTAACGACAGGGCGTCCCAAATCGGTGAAAGGGCCGGCCGGAGAATCGCTCGTAGCCACTCCAATCTGCTTGCCGCCGCCATTCTTGGGGTTTCCACTGTAATAGAAGAAGTATTTATACTTACCGTCCACTTTTTTCTCTTCAATGCAAGGCGCCCAAGCATTGCCATCTGCCCAGGGCACTTGCTCCGACTTCAAGTCCAGCATGACGCCTTCATCCTGCCAGGTCTTCAAATCCGTGGAGGAGAATACGGTGAAATACCAGCCTCCCCAACCCGGCTGTCCGTCCGTAGTAGAATAGATGTAATACTTTTGGGTCTGATGGGAATAAAGGATTTCCGGGTCGGCATGGAAACCCGGCAATACGGGATTGTTGGGCAATGCGCCCAGTTCTGTCGGCTTGCCCCATTCATCGGTAATGCGCAACAGCTCATGGCGGGTAATGGGGATAATGGTCCCATGACGGGGATGGAAGTTCATCTTCACCTCGCTGTCTATCACCTTAAAATTCTTCAAGTCAGTGGTTTCCGTAAACTGATAGCTTCCTTTCATATAGACGTCGTACATCAGGATATACTTATCCTGCCCTATCAGTTTGAAAGTGCCCGCACCCTCTACGGCTTCCTTAGTCTGTTGCTTGTAATCGGGCTCTTCCGTCCATGCCCCGGAGGTCAGGGAACGGGTGGTGGCCACCTTTATGCCGTTTCCATGCCCTTCCGTCTTATAGAAAAGGTGGAAAACACCATCCTTATAGACAATGTCTCCATCGATGCACGATTTCCCGTTCTCCGGCAGAAACAATGGCTTGGGCTCTCCCTCCAAATCCGTAAACTCCGCATTGGCATAAGCATAATATATGACATCGGCTCCATCGCCATGCAGCATAGACCAATACACCATGTACTTTCCCACCTCCGGGTCGTAGATAGTCTGCGGAGCCCATACACGCTTCAAATCCTCCTGACCTGAATAGCGCTTCTGTATATTGATAACGGAGTGAGACCAGTTGACCAAGTCGGTAGATTTCAGCAAAACCATGGCACGGTTGGAACTCCATCCATTGGCTGAAACCATATCTGTCACTACCATATAGAAAGTCTTGCCATCCTCGCAACGAAGGATATGCGGGTCGCGGACTCCCCCGGTGGAGCTGATGACTTTCGAGTCGATTACCGGTTCATTATCATTCAATGCCCAGTAGGTATAACCGTCCATGCTTACAGCATAGCGCACAGCTTCTTCATCGCCACTATTCCCAGTGAAATAAGTGAACAAATAAGCTACATAATCTTTTTCGGGAAAGGATTTTTGCCAGGAATATCCCGGAAGTGCAAACAACGACAATAACATTGCCGCCAAAAGCATCCGGAAAGTGTTTTTCATCCGTACAATCATAATCTTTTTATATTAAACCTTTTAACGGGTGTAAAATTAACACTATATACATTATAATACAAAGAAAGTGTATATGTTGTGTAACATATACACTTATTTAATCTCTCCAATCAGTCGGCATTCAAAAAACGCACCATCTCACAAGCTGCCAGCAGAAATGCCCCTACCCCAAAGTTAGCAGTAGAGTTGGCATCAACCACTTGTCCGGGAATGGCTTTCTCGCCAATCGGCTGTACATACCCTATGCGGCCATCGGGCTGCAAGGCTACAGTAGTCAGATAATTCCACGCCTTCATCACTACGGGTTGATAAGTAGCCTTGTCCAGCAAGCCGTTGTTCATCCCCCATAACAGACCATAGGTAAAGAAAGCCGTACCGCTGGTTTCAGGACCGGGAGCATGCTCAGGGTCGAGCATACTGCGTGTCCAGTAGCCTTCCGGCTGCTGGCAGGCAGCCACGGATTTGGCCATCGTCTGGAAGCGGTCTATGTACTCCTGGCGGTATTGGTCTGTTTCGGGCAGGTCTTTCAGTACCTTTGCCAAGGCAGCCAGCACCCAACCGTCGCCACGCGCCCAGAAGTCTTTCTTACCATTCACACTTTTATGTTTTGGATAAATATATTTGCCGTCGCGATAGTATAGGCCTTCCTCCGCATCGTACATGATGCTGTTGGCATAGGTCCAGTATTCATGCAGTTTCTCCAGATATAACGGATTGCCGGTCAGCTTGTACATCTTTGTCATAACGGGCATTACCATGTAAAGTCCGTCTGCCCACCACCAATAATCGTTCTTGTCCGTACTCATCTGGTATTCCATCACTTCGCGCGCACGGGCTATCTTCCCGGAATCCGGCTTCACGGTATACAAATCCGCATAAGTCTGGAAACAAATCTGATAATCACCGAAAAGCACATAATCATCACTCTCCCCATAGCTGTACTTCCACTCTTCCTTGTTGTCACTCTTCGCGCCTTTCCATTCATTATGTTCTGCCCACGCCTCGGAATAGGCATAGCATTCCGGATTACCGGTCAGGAAGAACACCTCCATGTTTCCCGTATGATAGGCGGCATTGTCCCAGAAAGAGCGCCCATGTTGCGGATGGGTCTCCTGCCAATAGTTGTTCACCCGATTGATAATCTCAATCACTTCTTCCGGTTTCGGCTGCTGAGCGGTGCATGAGAACAGTCCCCAGCAAAAAGCCAAACCCAATAAAAATAAGCATGTCGTTTTCATATACTAATACTGTTCTTTTATCTTATTACTTCCAATACATATACCGATTGCGGTGCAAACTCCACAACCCGCTCTCCGTCTCCTTGCTTGGCATGCTGCACAAATAGATGCAGCCGCTTCCTGCTCTTCCACAATTCCGTGTCATGAGACGGTTCCCAGGCACCGACAGTGAAGTCGGTCAAATCGCTGATGCTCCACTTACTGTTTGCCACATCCGTAGCGTGCGCCAAAGAGACTTTGCTCCCCCGTTCTTCATCCCTGAATACATAAAATATCTCCCCGCCATCTACTACGATGCGCGGACGGGCCATCGGAATCATCTTCGTGCCTCCACCTTTCAGGGAAAACGGAGTGGTACGCCCGGAGACCTGGCGGCTGTGCCACATCTGCCCGTCATGCCAGACAATCCGGTATTGCGGGACGTCGCTGTCCGGGTCGCGCCAATAGGAAGCAATGTACGGATTGCCGCCTGCATCGGCACTCATGCTGGTCTGGTTTATCAGTTCCGAATTCTGAGGAATGCGGCAGGCATACTCTGCATTACCCAGACGGATGGGCAAATCATATTTCTTGCCATTTGCCTTATACCATGTTACGCCATTGTCAAAGGAACGGGCGTAGCATAGGTCATGGTTGGTTTCCACATGCCAAGTCTCGCGCCAGACCCACGACAGATGGATGGTTCCAAGCTCATCTACATATAGCTGCCAGTAAGCATTGCGCTTGTTCTCGCCATCAATCAGTACATCCTGCACACGGCTCCATTTCTTCTCCTTCAAGGAATAGCGGTTCATCACCAGGTTGCCCCGGCCGGAAGAACCGGAACGGTATGCAAACAGCAGGTCGCCTCCGGACAGCAGATAAAACTCCGGATAGGTTACATTGCCTTCATCCACGCCCGTCATGGGCTCCTTCTCACCCAATTCCAGCGAATGGGGTGCAATGCTGCGACAGTAGTTCAAGGGCTGTCCGTGATGGTCGAAGGCTACATGAATATACCCGTCACCGTCCAGCATCATGCTGATGACGTTATGGGCATCCTTCACATTCCCTTTATACTGTGTGCGGTGCAGTGTCCACTGTCCGGCATGGAGGTTCCGTTTTCCAAGAGTCAGGAACCCTTCCGCATCATAGTAACTGATGTATTGCTCGTCACCTTGCGTCACCAGCGAATTATTACGGAATACGGCAGTGTTGACGGAAGTCTGGCTGTATCCTTTCCCCACTTCCACCAGATGCGTTTCGGGAAGGACACCGGCAGCACCCTGTGCACAGAGTGCCACCGGAAATCCACCAATCCCCCAAACAATTAATATAAATACTATAAAAAATGAATCAGTCTTACTCATAATAGGCATGGTCTTTGGGGAATTCTTCACCACCCCACGCCTTTTTCGAGGTCCATGCCTGCGGAGCATCTGTCCAGAACGGATGGTCGGCGGGCAAGCCCAGGGGCAAGAATGCCAGGGAAGCCATGTAAAGGCTGCCGTTGTTAGTATACCAGTCGGAGATATGAGGCTGGGAACCATTGAATCCCAATGTCAGAAAACCTTTCTCGTTGAAGTTCCGGTTGTCACCGAACATACGGTTGATGACAGCTGTCATGGCAGCACGTACCTGTCCGTTCGACAATTCCTTGGGCAACCATCCACGCCATGCCAACAAAGCCAATGGTTGGAGGGTACCGGTGCGGTAGGTAATGGAACGCCCGAATACGGGGAAGGCCCCTTCGGGAGAGATGAAACGTTCCAGAATCATGCCGAAACGCTGCATGCGCTTCTGGGCACGCTGGAAATTGCAATCCGGCGCATTCCATATCTTATTTTTTCCACTGTTCGTAAAGACTTCCAGACACTCCACATACATGGGATGGAGTACGAAGCTGTTGTAATAGTCAAAGGCAAATCCCGGTCCGTCGCTATAGAAGCCGTCACCTACATACCACTCTTCCACCTTGCGCAGAGCGGAGACAATACGGTAAGCATCACTCTTGGCACCAGCCTTGCGCAGGAAACATTCTACCGTAGACGAGAACAGCAGCCAGTTGGTATAAGGAGGGTCCACACGGCGCAACTGGGTAAACTCTTCAATGTAACGCCGTTTAGTCAAACTATCCAGAGGCACCCACAAAGCATCGTATCCTCGCAGGAAGCTTTCAGCAACATAAGCGGCATCGACCAGCGGCTGCCCCTCTTTCCGCCAAAGTAGGTAATCCTGACTTTCTGGGTCTACCGCCTGCGCATAACTTTTCAATGCCCACTCGCGGAGCTGCCTGCGCTGCTTGCCTTCGGCAGTGTCATCGTCCGGCAAAGAGAGCCAGGGCGCCAACCCCGCCATCAGACGTCCGAAACATTCCATATAGGTCACCCGTTTGTCGCGTCCATCCCAAGTGGGGCTAAGCTCTACCTGCATATTTTCCTGGAGCTTCCCTTCACTCATATTGCTCAGTACCGGAGCAGCCATTTGATACAACACCCCGGCCCAAAGTTCGCGGTCTGTCACTTCCTTCTCTTTTTTCTTCTTGGCAGCCATTTCCTGAGCGGGCAGCAATAAAACTGCCACCAGCAGCAGCCATAAGTAGTTACTTTTTCTCATGATATTATTTAAGTTTGTTTTTCAATACTGCAAAATTACCCCATTCCCGGTAATTTCGGGGGCACTATTGTTTCAAAAAGGGGTAAATATCGGTCATTAGTACCCCAAAAGCTCAGAAATCACAAGAAAAAGCCTAAGATTAAACCGTGCTACGACGGAAGTGAATAAAGTATTTGCCGCTATATTTGTTTCTTCATGAACTGCACCAGTACGAGGGCAATGCAATAAGCTATAATCTGTTCAAACCAAAAGTCAAGTCCTTCAAACATATTACTCATTATTTTAATAGACACCCATTCCTTTTTCTGATAACAAAGGAAAGGAGTTTATTCGGAATAATGAATTTCCATACGACTCAAAAAATGTTCTATTTTTCCGGATTACAGACAAAACTGAGAATATCCACCAAGACACTGACTACTTCCATATTACATTAAATGTCCCGAAAACCGATATATTCTCCTGCCAAAAGACTATTTTTGCAACAAATATCCATAAGCATACCATGGCAGGCATCTATATTCATATACCTTTTTGCAAGACACGCTGTATCTATTGCGATTTTTATTCCACCACTCGCAGCGAATTGAAGCAGCAGTACATCCGTGCCTTGTGCACTGAACTGAAAACCCGCAAGGGTTATCTGAAGGAAGAACCGATAGAGACCATCTACTTTGGCGGAGGAACTCCCTCACAGCTCGCTCACGAAGATTTCGAGCAGATATTCCGGACTATCAAAGAGGTGTATGGAACAGAACATGCCGAAGAAATTACCCTCGAGGCCAATCCCGACGACCTGACGGAAGAATATGTGTCCATGCTGCGCACCCTCCCCTTCAACCGCATAAGCATGGGGATACAGACATTCGACGCCCCCACCCTGAAACTGTTGAACCGCCGGCACAATGCCGCGCAAGCCATCGTAGCCGTACACCGCCTCCGCCAAGCCGGCTTCCGGAATATCAGCATCGACCTCATCTATGGGCTACCGGATGAAACAGACCAACGGTGGGAACGTGACCTGCAACAAGCCGTCGGTCTTGATGTGGAGCATATCTCCGCTTATCATCTGACTTACGAAAAAGGCACCCGCATCTACGAAATGCTGCAGAGCCATCGTATCAGCGAAGTAGATGAAGAGAGTAGCGTGCGCTTCTTCTCGGCGCTCATGGACACCCTGGGAGCCGCGGGGTATGAGCATTACGAAATATCCAACTTCTGCAAGCCCGGCATGTACTCACGCCACAACACTGCTTACTGGAAAGGCATTCCGTATTTGGGCTGCGGCCCTTCAGCCCACTCCTTCAATGCGGAGACAAGGGAATGGAACACAGCTTCTCTGGAAGGATACATAAAGTCCATTGAAGAGGGACACCGTTCCTCCGAAACAGAAATTCTGGATAAAGTGACCCGTTACAATGAATACATCATGACTTCCCTGCGTACCATGTGGGGAATCTCCCTGACATATACGGAAGAAGCCTTCGGCACAGAGTTGTGCCAATATTGCACGAAAATGGCAGCCCCCTACCTCCAAAGCCACAAACTGGAGATGCAGGCAGACCGCCTGCGCCTGACCCGGGAAGGCATCTTTGTTTCGGACGGCATAATAAGCGACCTGATGTTCATTGATTAACAGCAAAACCGGGAGACTGCATGACCGAACAAGAAGTCAGACGCTACTTACGCCAAATGAAGGAAGAAAACTCGGAACGGGCTTTTCACAGTTTCTACAATCTGTGCTACGACCGCTTGTTCCGTATTGCCTGCTATTTCGTGAAGCACGAAGAATGGGCGCAAGAAATTGTGCTCGACGTCTTCATGAAGCTTTGGGAACAACGCGCCCGGCTGCCGGAAGTGAACAACATAGAGGATTACTGCTTTATCCTTACCAAAAATGCCTCCCTCAATTACCTGGAAAAAGAGAACCGGCACCCTACACTCTCGTCCGAACAGCTTCCCGAAGTTTCCGGCCAGGCCGATTCCCCCGAAGACACTCTTATCAGCGAAGAACTGTTTGCCCGATATGTCAAGGCGCTCGACCGCCTGCCGGAGCGTTGCCGTGAAGTATTCATCCGCCTGCGCGAAGAGAAACAAAGCTATGCACAAGTGGCGGAGGAGCTGAACATCAGCACAAAGACAGTAGACGCGCAACTGCAAAAAGCACTCACAAGACTCAAGGAAGCATTGCTGACGGAGTGAACTCTGCTTCATCTTCCTTGCAAGAAGCCGCGTATGCATGTATGAGATGTACATCTCGAGCTGCATGAGATACACATCTCGCACAACATGAGATGCACATCTCGAGCACACCTTCCCTATTGATTGAAACAGAGAAACAAGGAAGTCATACGTAGGCAGGACGGACTTTCACGGACAAAGAGCTTTAGATTAACATTATTTCAGGATATAGGCATAGGGAATTCCTGAAAAGGAGCTGTCTTTACATGCAGAAAAGGAGTCATAGGCTCTTAATAAATTGCCAAAAATGAAAGTGAATAACGAGAATTTCGACAAGGTACTGAACAAACTGGTTGCTTCTACCCGTTCCCCACGAGGACGCTTTACGGCAGAGAACAGCTGGAGGCTGCTGGAAAGCCGTTTGCTAAAGCGCCGCAGCATGAAGCGGTTCTGGATGCGTACAGCCAGTGCCGCAGCCGTAGTCCTGCTCTGTGTAACGAGCTGGGCAGCCTATCAGTTCTTATACGTAGCACCACAACGGGAAGCCATTCCCACAGAAGCCATACATACTACCGAGGAAACCCAAGTAATCCATAGCGTACTGACATTCGATCAGCAACCCTTGCAGGAAATCGTCCGTCAACTTTCCGAAACGTTCCGTACCGATATACGTATCGAAGGAGACAGCCTGAAGAACTATCATATGACAGCTACCTTCCGCGAAGGGGAGAGTCTTACAGAAATCCTCGACCTACTGAAGGACGCCGGCAACTTTACCTATAAAAAAGAAAACAACACTATTATCCTTACTACTAAACTTAACTGACAATGACCAGCTCTACTATCTGTTCGCACCACCGCATCAGAACCGTACTTCTGATGTGTGTGGTTCTTTTAAGCGTCTCACTCCATGCACAGGCACAAAACAAGGAAACACGTATAAACCTGAATATCCGTAACGCAACTTTAGAGAGTTTCGTGAAGCAACTGGAAAATGCAACCGGATTCTCCTTCATCTATGGGGAAGAAGTAAAGCTCACGCACCGCATCACACTGGAGATGAAACAAAAGAACATCAGTGAGATATTGCAACGTGCCTTTGAAAACGAACCCATCACGTTCGAAATATCCGGAAAGCACATTCTACTCCATAAGCGGCCCGTGCCGCAGAAACCCGTTAGCCGTAAGTTCACCATCAGCGGATACGTGACTGACGGAGCGTCTTCCGAGACGCTGATTGGTGCCAATATCCTTGAGAGTCGTCGTTCCACAGGTACTGCCACCAATCCTTTCGGTTTCTATTCCCTCACCCTGCCGGAAGGGGAAACGGAACTGGTTTTCTCCTACCTGGGCTACGAAAGCCGGCATAGCCGGTTCGAACTGACGAAAGACACCTTACTCAACGTCAGGCTGGACAGCAATAACCAGCTGGCAGAGGTCGTGGTGCTCTCGGACAAGCGGGAGGCCGGCATAGAAAGCACAGCCATGGGAGCGCATGAGATACCGATGACACAAATCAGGCATACCCCGTCCATATTGGGAGAAGCCGACCTGCTGAAGACCATTCAGCTGATGCCGGGTGTGCAAGCCGGTATGGAAGGTTTTGCAGGCATGTATGTGCGAGGGGGAGGTCCCGACCAAAACCTGGTTATGCTGGACGGAATTCCAGTTTACAACGCAGACCACCTGCTGGGAGTATTCTCCATCTTTACGCCCGAAGCGGTAAAGAACACCACACTCTTCAAAAGTTCTTTTCCTGCCCGCTACGGCGGGCGTCTTTCGTCTATAGTAGATGTACGGACCAACGACGGAGACATGCATAAATACCACGGCGCATTCAGCATAGGCCTGTTGACGGACAAACTGCATATCGAAGGCCCTATCTGGAAAGAACGGACCTCCTTCAGTTTCAGCGCACGAGCCATCCCCACCCTATTCTTCAAAAATCTCATTGTAGACAAAGACGACACCTATTCCGACAAATACAACTACTATTTTTACGACGTCAATGCAAAGGTCAATCATAAGTTCAGCGACCGTAGCCGCATCTTCCTCAGTTTCTACAAGGGGAAAGACCACTATCATTATGACAGTGACTACCACGGTGACAATTACGACAACAGCATTAAGAATTATTCCAAGGACAACAGCCATCTGAATTGGGGAAACACCATCGCCTACGGCCGCTGGAACTATGTATTCAACAGCAAGCTGTTTTGCAACACCACCGTCTCATACAACAAATATGAGATGGGGCTGGACGGAAACATAGAAGATACCTATACTGTCGCCAATAAAGTACAAGACAGATACTATTACTCCTCCAAGTTCAACTCCGGTATCCGTGACTGGAGTGCGCGTATGGACTTTGACTACACCCCCATGCCGCAGCACCACATCAAGTTCGGTGCAGAGTACATCCACCATACGTTCCGTCCGGGAATAGCTACCTCGAAAATACAAGATATAGATAATGGCGCCCTCCAGGAAGATACGGTTTACAATACCAGCAACAGCCATGCCATGCGCGGACAAGAAATCTCCCTTTACGCCGAAGACAATTTCAATGTAAACGCCAGGCTCAGTCTGAATGCAGGTGTACGCACATCGCTGTTCCACACACAAGGGAAAAGCTACTATTCGCTGCAGCCCCGCCTTTCCGCCCGCTATGACCTCGGACAAGGATATTCTGCCAAAGCATCCTATACGTGCATGGCACAGTATGTGCATCTGCTGTCCTCTACTCCGCTGTCTATGCCTACCGACCTCTGGGTACCCATTACCAAAGACATCAGTCCGATGTATGCCAACCAGTTCTCCATAGGAGGCTACTATTCCGGACTGCCGGGTTGGGAGTTCTCCGTCGAGGGATATTATAAACAGATGAAACACATACTTGAATATCAAGACGGTGTATCCTTCTTCGGCACCTCTACCAACTGGGAAGAAAAAGTGGAAATGGGCGAAGGCCGCTCCTTCGGTCTGGAACTGATGGTACAGAAAACATTGGGCAAGACTACCGGCTGGCTGGCATATACCCTATCCAAGACCGATCACCGTTTTAAGAACGGTACCATCAACCAAGGCCGATGGTTCCCCTACAAATATGACCGCCGCCACAGCATCAGCCTCAATCTCAGCCATAAGTTCAGTGACCGCATTGATGCAGGAGCTTCCTGGATATTCAATACCGGTGGATGTATCACTATCCCCGAAAAGGCAACAATCATCATCCGGCCCGATGGCTCTATTGAGGAAACCGGTTACATCTCCCGGCGTAACAATTACCGCCTTCCCGCCAGCCATCGTTTGAATCTCGGCGTCAACTTCAACAAGAAGACCAAACATGGTATGCGTACCTGGAATATCAGTATCTACAATGCATACAATGCCATGAATCCGAACATCGTTTACAGCAAATACAAAAATGGATACAACGTATACTACGATGATTTCTACGAAAGTATTTATCATGGAAATACCGGGCAGAAGAAAGCTCAAACTGTCATCAAGAAAATAACAATACTGCCTTGTATTCCTTCTGTTACCTATACTTATAGATTTTAAAAACAAATCCGGCATATGAAAACAAAAATGAAATTACACCTTATTATATACATAACTATTGTAGGCTTCCTAACAGCCTGCGAAAACGAGATTCCTTACAATCCCGGACAACAAGATCCGCAAATCATCATGAACGCCTTGCTCGAAACCGGACAAGCTGAGAATGATGTCTATCTCCATTTAGGCGAGGGCTATAGTATTGAACATTTGAACGAAGCAACTCTTTTCCTCTACATCAATGGCAAAATAGCAGAAACTCCGAAAGCGGTTTCCCCGGAAGAAATTTATGGGCATCTGGAAGGAGAACTTGATAAGGACATTTATGAATCATTACTGAAAAGTATACGTTTCAAGAAATATCGTCTGACCAGCACACTGCATCCCGGCGACAACATACGTCTGGAAGCCACTGCCGAAAACGGGAAATACCATGCCAGTGCCGAGGTCACCGTGCCACAACCGATAGAGAGCCTGCACGTGGACACTTGCTTGGCCTACCTGCGCGAGTACAGCGGACAAACCCTTTACCGCCAATACAAAATTACATTGCAAGACCGCCCCAACGAGAAGAACTACTACCGGCTGGACATTTGGAATGACCGTAGTTACTATTGCAAATGGAAAGAATACCTGGAAGATGAAAACGGCAGCCTCATCAAAGTGGAAGACGAGGACGGCTCTTGGCATTGGGCCTCCATACCCAGAGACACTACCATCCTTGCTCCCCGACAGAACGAAATCATCAACCGGGAAGATGTTATACTGACTGACGGCCACCCTGGCAACTATGATGATGAAGAAAATGAATTGTTTCCCACCATAAATAACAAATACAACATATTCAATGATAACACTTTCCGTAACTCTTATGCCACATTGAAAGTATACACCCCTCTCTACCAAGATTATTATCCGATAGAGGGACACTACTACGACCATATATCCCGCAAACAAACCATCACCGTACGGTTGCTTAGCATCACTGAAGCCGAATACCGCTATCTAAAAGCCTTAAACTGCCTGGATGATGGGGATTACGACGATGCTTTAATGGAACCTATCAGTCTGCCTTGCAACGTCATAGGCGGATTAGGCTTTGTGGGAGTCTGCTCTGAAAGCAGAGTAATCATAGAATTACCCGAAACTATTTGGCAATAACATTTTGACTAATAAAAATCCTTTTATCCATTACTACAAATATAAATTCAGTTAGTCCACATTACATTCGTATTACAAAAAGCATCTAAACAAAGCATTTTCACACTATAAAATTGATTTAAGTCAAGAAATGAAGGTATAAACTACACTTTTTCCCTTATTCATTTTTGTGTTATAAAACATATACCTACATTTGCATAGGTAAAAGAAAAAGCTAAGCGCTTAGAGAGTTTTCAATAGGTATTAGATTGAAATTAGTTTTTAGGAATAACAATTAAAAAGTAGGTATTATGAAACGTTTAGGATTAACATTAGTGGCAGCAGTCTGCCTGACTGCTACAACATTTGCAGCAGGAAACCAACCTACAACTGCAAAATGGGAAGGTAACATCAACATAACAAAGTTGAGCAAGTATTTGAATCTGGATTCCAACCAGCATGAAGAAGTGGCAAACATCTGCGAATATTTTACAGAACAGATGGAACGCGCTACAAATTCCAAGAAGAATCAGGAGAAGTTACTCCGTAATGCAGTTTATGGTAATCTGAAGTTGATGAAAAAGACTCTGAATGAAAAGCAGTATGCTGATTATGCCAGAGTATTGAACGTCACACTGCAGAACAAAGGTATCGAAGTGAAATAAACTTCGCTTCTGATAAATACGAAAATAGTATTTGATAAATAAAAAGGCATTGGACTTTAGAGGTTCAATGCCTTTTCTTTACGTCAACGCCACCAAAACCTGCGGCGTCAACTCCCTAACCAAATAATTCTTATCACTTTACAAGCAGAATCTGTCTTGCAGCTCTTTCTTATACTTTCTGGAAACCAGCAGTTCCGTCACTTTGTCAAATGGTGGATAAAGCATGCATTTGCTATCCTTTATAATCATCAGATAATCAATATTGATAATATACGATTGATGTATCTGCACGAAACTGGATGAATATTGAGTAATCTGCTCAGCAGTCATTCCGCGACGCAACACCAACGGCGGCTGGTTGTTTAGTATCACCTCCCATTGTTTACGCTCGGAACAATAGCGAAAAAAGCCGATTTCAGCCGGACGCAACGCACGCATATCATTAGTTGGCGTAAATACGATAAATGTCTGTCCGGTATGCAACGGTGCACCAATGGGATATGACATTCTCTGCCCAGCCTCTGCCTGCTCTACAAAACGCGCAAGAATATCCCGCAACTCCTGCTCTTCAAAAGGTTTCAGCAGATAGTCGAACGCAGCCTCCCGGATAGCCTGAATCATGTACTTATCATAAGCCGTATAGAAAACAATCCGCATATTCCACGAAACACTGTCACGTATTTCCTGCAGTAATTCCATTCCAGTCATGTCCGGCAGTTCCACATCCAAGAACAACAAATCCGGCTGTACCTTGGCAATGAGTTTTTTCCCTTGTTTACCATTACGGGCAGTTCCTTTCAAAAAGAAGCGTGCATCCTTTCCCAATTCAAAACTCAGATTCTCAAGAGCCACCTCATCGTCGTCAACTATTGCAACCTTATATTTATCCATGTTCCTTTTATGTTTTTCTTCTCGCGAATATATACATAATCCTACTCCCATACAAAGCAATAGAAGGTCATTTACGGACTATTTGTCTGTAAATATGCCTATCCTTGCAAAAAATAAGATTAAACGGTTCTTTTAAATTCTGTAATCGTAGTTGTCAGGCAGCCAGAAAGTCACCTCACAGCCCATCTCACCACTCTGTAGAGAGACATTGTGCACCAAAACATCAATGGCCTCCTTGTTCTTATTGTTGAGAATCCGAATGGTCTGCATAATGACTTTCATTCCCGTCCCCGTGCCCCGGTTCCGACTGTCCGGACGATAACCGCCACCATTATCCGTTATCTTTATACAGATACCATTTCCCCGGCGGCAGACCGAAACCCAAAGATTACGTTCACCTTCCTTCTCGCGCAACGCATGCTTCACTGCATTTTCAACCGGAATTTGAATCATCATAGACGGAATCCTTATTTGCTCCGGCTGCACATCCTTTTCTATCTTCAGTTCCGAATGAAAATCCGGACCTAAAGAACGGCGTTCCAGATTAATATATGTTTTCACAAAATCCAGCTCCTCTGCCAAGGTTACACACAGTTGTTCCGCCAATTCCAGATTGCGACGCATCAGTTTTACCAGCGACGAAAGCTCTTGCTTTTCTTCCACATTCCGCTCCGCCATCTCCCGGTTCAGCATATTGAAGATGAAATGAGGGGACAAGCGGTTACGGATATTCTCCAGACGAAGTGTAGAGACTGTGCGATGATTCCGTGCAAGCAACAAAGCACGTTTCTTTTTGCTGTACAGATAAAGGAAAACCGCCGTCAATATAGATACAACAGCTACAGCAAACACGACAAACTGTGTCTGCCTCAGCACCAGCACCTTGTTTTTCTGCTCCTGAAGCAAAACCCGATGTGCTATCAAGGTAGAATCCTGCTGATAACGCAAAGTCAAGTCTGCCGTACGCATCCGGACACGCTCATTCCTGATAGAATCATCAAGCTGGTTGTTCCTCTGCAGATAGTGATAAGCCCTCTTGTAGTTGCCGGTTTCCTCGTAAAACTGCTGAAGGTATTTATTACGGATATGTACCATATCAGGGTCGATGCCCGGAGGGACTACACTCTCGGACAATAAACGACGTGCCTCTTGAAAGTCTTTCTGAAGCAGAGCCAATTCTATTTTCTGCGTATCGATATAATATAGTGCAGTACTCACCCCCATTTCCTCAAAAAAAAGTTGGCATTCATTTATATATTTAACAGCCAAATCAACCATATTCAGTTGAAGATAACAGTCTCCTAAATTCAACCTCCCCAGATTAAGTTCAAAACTCATATCAGCATATCCTTCGACTAAATCAATAACCTTTTGGAAATATTTTATCGCTGTCTGGTAATCCTCCCTATAATAGTAAGAAGTCCCTCTATTATTCAAATAAATATATTTTTCATAAGGTAGCATACTGTCATAGCTTTCTCCTGCCAGATTATAATAGTAATCACACTGTTCAAAATCACGCATGGTAACATATACTTGTGCCAAACCATAATAAATGGGAGGTTTCTTGGTAGAAGCTATATGCAAAGAGTCGCACATCAACAAAGCTCTCCTATACCAAGCTGCCCCTATATCCAATTTTCCTAAACGGTTATTCGCATCTGCAAGATTCATCAAAATATCCGGCACCACTTCAATCCTAGTCCCTCTCATCCGTAATTCATAAGCCTTCCGGAAACAAATTTCGGCAGAATCCATATTCCCAACACGTGCAAAGATATTTCCCTTCATATTGAAACATTCAGACTCCAAATCTGCCATTTGAGAAGAACTATGCTGCCTTTCTATAAAGTCATGTATCTGCTGGATTACGATTTGTGCCGAATCAAGCTGTGAAGTAATCAAATATGTTTTCAGTGTCATTGCCAGATAATTATACTTGACCAAGCTATCCTTTGCCTCTTCCATCTTTTGAAAAGCCTTCAACCTTACCTTTCGGGGCACAATGGCCACAGAATCTCCATTTATATGGGAAAAATCCTCAAAAGCTCTCATTTCTGTGTATACGTCCTCTTTATCTCCGGGCGCACAAGCTCCTAGAAGCACAAACCCTAATATCCAATAAATATAAAATCGAATTCGCTTATCCATCCTCTCTCCCATGTTTCTCGTAATTAGATTATTTATTCAATACATCTGCAAACTTAAAATATTTTTGCGAAATACCGTCAAGCATAAGGCGTATTTCTCAACCACAAAAGAGCATACGCTACCGCTTTATTAAAACGAAACAAAAAAATCACATCATAGTACAATATTTAGCTACATAAGCCATTAAAACAACATTTTAGTACATTTCAAACTTTTTCTCATTTTCTTATTTACATTTTTATTAATTACTTTGTGGATAAAGAATTGCGAATATACTCAATCAAACAAAATAATACAATCACACAAAGAAAGGCTGTTTCCAAAAGAAAACAGTTCTTTTACATAATTTATAAGTTCTATGTTAGACAGTGGACAAATCATAGCAGATAGATACGAGCTACTCAAACAACTAGGAAGAGGAGGATTTTCTGAAGTTTGGCTGGCACAAGACAAACTTACGGATGTTAAGGTCGCCATAAAAATATATGCTCCGGGGATGGGGCTTGACGATGCGGGGATATCCCTTTTCACACAAGAGTTCTCCCTCGTATTTGATATGAATCATACCAATTTACTGCATCCTACTTATTATGACTGCTGGGAACGGATGCCATACCTGATTTTGCCTTTTTGCAAAAACGGTTCGGCCTTCCAATACCTTACTGACAACAACCGGATAACAGAAACGGAAAGCTGGCATTTGCTCCATGATGTTGCAGAGGGACTGGCTTATCTTCATGCAAAAACTCCCCCGGTTATCCATCAGGATATAAAACCCGATAATATTCTGATTAATGATGAGAATAGGTATATGATTACGGATTTCGGAATCAGCGCACGGATTAGAAGTACATTACGCAGGAACCAAGGCCAAGAATCCAGTGGAGGAACTTTGGCCTATATGGGACCAGAACGTTTTGGTCCATCTCCCGCCCCTATTATGGCTAGTGACATTTGGTCATTGGGAGCAACAATGTATGAGCTTCTAACCGGTATGCCGCCCTATGGCGATCATGGAGGCGTATTGCAAAAAAACGGTGCAGACATTCCACTTATCAACGAAGACTTTTCTCAAGAATTAAAAGATATCATTTACAAGTGCCTTGCCTTAAATCCATGGGACAGACCCACAGCCAGACAAATTGCAGACTACACTTCCCAACATATCAATGGAAGTCCCGTCCCCTTTAGTCTGTCAAACAACAGCCATGATACTTTGCAAGAGGAAGAGGACAAAACCCATGAGGATTCCATTAGCGCACACTCTTCTGACATAAATAAGATGTCACCCTATCAAGACAAAGGGAAACGCAAAAAAGTTATAGTCGTAGCAGCAATCACAGCTATATTCGCAACAATTGTCATCATCTTTTCGCTAATAAGCGGCAAAGAACCAGTAGTGGAATCCATACCGGAACCGACTCCAACGATTGATTACGACCAAATGTGTCTGTCAATCATTCAAGAAGGCGAAAACTCTAAAATACAAGGAGATGTTTTCCGATTTGACATTGACACTTTAAAGCAAAACAATGATTCCGTATTTGAGGATTTTTACATAAATGCCATTGGCAAATACCGCCAAATAAATTACTACAAAGATTCCATCTCCGCGAAAATATACTTAAATGCAACAGAACTGAAACAGCAAGTAGAGGCCATACTGGATTCTGCCTATCATGTTTTTAAAGAAAAGGCAAATATCATGAAAGACCTTGACCAAGCCGTAGCAGCCCAGGCTTTTGAAGACCGTGCAAAAAAAATAGAACCATATATAAACATAGACAACAATGAAAATGAATAAACTTATCAGACTGATTGTTTTAGCGTTCGCTCTCTCTATGCCAATAAGTATATGGGGGCAATGCGCCTCCATCTATCAAAAGGGAGAGACATACATGAAAAGAGGAAGATACAGAGACGCTATTAAAAGTTTTAAAGCAGCCATGAAATGCGACAGCAATCTGGAGCAAGCATGCAAAAATAAAATCAAAGAGTGTGAGGAAAAAATAAATCCCGCTCCCAAGCCAGCGCCTCCTGCCGAAATCACCAGACTTACCATAGACAGAAAAAGCCTGGAATTTGGGTGTGAGACAAAGACTGCAGAAAGTATAAAAATAGAAAGTCTTCCAGAACAATGGACTGCAATATCAGATGCAGACTGGTGTCAAGTGACTCCCGGTGAGAAGAAACTCTCCATAAGCTGCCAGACCAATTGGCTGACTACCGAACGTAAAGCCACCATTACAATCAGTAATGAAAAGATGAAAGCTACGGTCAGTGTTACCCAAGGTGGCCAAGAAGAATTCATTAATATCGCATTAGATAAATTGGAATTCGGCTCCAAAGGAGAAATTAAGGAACTGCAAGTAGACTCCAATGCCGAATGGGAAGTTGCAGATATTCCTGAATGGTGTGAAGCTATAGCAAAAGACCGTGGCAAACTCATTCTAAAAGTGGGAAAAACCAAGAAGGCCAGAGAAGGAACTCTCATAGTTAAAAGCAAAGGAGGAAAAATATCTTCAATTATTCTCTCCCAGAAAAAGGGAGGTCTATTCTAAATTCATGGTAAACCGACAATGGTGAGAAACTCTGATTTATACAAAGTAATTCCATTATTAAAGTAAAATCTTATGAGATGTATGAATTGCGGTTGGGACAACCATTCCAACACAACAGTATGCCTGAAATGCGGGCAACCTTTGCGAATGCCGGAGAATTATGCCAACAGTCAGGACATTTTTATTTCAAAAGAAGGTCATGGAGAAGCTATACCCAAACCGACAGTATTGAATGTCAGCTCTAATGAAGAAAAATGCAGAAAAACTGTGGTGTTTTCCACAACAAATGAAGAAGAGAATCATTCTACTGTTGTACAGCCAATTATAGAATGTCCCAATTGCAATTACCCGGTAGTAGGAGATTTCACAAGTTGCCCCTGCTGCGGAACTCCATTGAAAAGAGCAAACATATCAACAAACAATGAATACAAAACAATAAGAGTAGAAGAGGAAGCACCTTCCGTTTCTGAAGAGAAAATGCTCTGTCATGAATGTGGAAGTAAGATAGCAATAACCTGCTCTTTTTGCCCGAACTGCGGTGTCCGCGTACATCGGCCAACCATACGCCGACAAATAAAGAACATCACAGAGACAGAACCGGAAACCAAACCTCACTGTTCATTAACAATTATACCGGAAGAAGAAGAGAACATTCTTCCGAAAAGATTTGAATATGAAGGGAACTCCATCATCTTGAACCGGGAAAATACAGAAATGTCTAATCGTACAATCACCTCAAAGGAACAAGCTGAAATAGTTTTCGATGATGGTCATTGGTATCTGCTTGACCGAAGTATGCTCCAAACGACCTATATCCAGGTAAACAGAAAAATAGAAATCATACCGGATGATATCATTGTACTAGGCGACCGAAGATTCAAGTTTGAATGTGACTAAATATAACTCTTGTGAATAACCGGACTGTCGACAGATGTGATTATAATGTAGGGGAATATATCAATAACCGTTATAGGGTTTCCCAAACATTAGGCGAAGGTTCATTCGGTAAAGTATATCGGGTTACGGACAGCGCAAGCAAAGATTATGCGCTTAAACTACTGAGATTATGGGAAGTTCCTCCTGAAATACGTAAACCATTAATGGAACGTTTCGAGATGGAATTCAAAACTGGGCAAATTGATTGTGACTATTTAGTGCGTTCATTGGACTACGGTACAGTTGGAGGCAACCCTTATATTGTAATGGAATACTGTTCCGGAGGAGATTTAACACCTTATTTAGGTTCTGGAAGCAGTAAGATTCCTCTAATTTGCCAACAAATTCTAATAGGTTTACATGCTTTGCATACCAGAGGCAAGGTTCACCGTGACCTAAAGCCGGAGAATGTCCTTTTCAAGAGTAACGGAATTGCTGCGTTGACAGATTTCGGTATAGCAGGGGATAGAAACAAACGTATGACTGAACGCAATATTTTTGGTAAACCCAACCAAATCTTCGGGACTTATGCATATATGCCGCCAGAACAAGTGAACCGCATGCGAGGTGAGGCCACTGTCCTACCCACTACGGACATTTTTTCTTTTGGAGTATTAGCCTTTCAATTATTAACTGGCAGTTTGCCCTTTGGCGAATTGAGCAGTCATAATGAATTGGCACTATACCAGAAACGTGGGAAAAATGGAGATTGGAACCGGCAGAAATTGACACAGTTGAAACATAGAGAGCAGTGGCAGCAACTCTTTGCAGGATGTCTTAATCCAGATTTCAAAAAACGTTTCCAGTCTGTGCAAGAGGTATTGGAACACCTGCCAGCAATAAGCCAAGTCCCTATGGAAAGAGGATATTGTCCACCACAAACAGTCAATGGTTTCTGTATACGTATTATGCAAGGTGAAGAGTACGGAAAAATATATCAATTAAGTGAACTTATAAAATATGGCAATAGAATCCTTACTATCGGGAGAGAACGCGACAATCTGCTACATATAACAGAACAGCAAAGTGCCTATATATCACGCCATCATTGCACAATAGAAACAAATCCCGCCACTGATAAATGGATTATTCGGGACGGGCAATGGCAGAAGGAGTTAAAGTTGTGGCAGGAGTCCAGTAATGGGACTTATGTCAATTCCACCCAAGTCACCAAACAAGGGCATATACTGAAAATTGGAGATATCATCTCCATTGGGGATGTAAAAATGAGATTTGAAAACTATTAATTATATATCAAGTAGTATGGATACACAAAATTACAAACGTACCTTAGCCGGCTCAGTAGGGGCTGGTATGGGGGCATTAATGGGTGCTTCCGGTAGAACTTACTTTATTTTGGAGCACAAGACCTCTTCAAAGTATCATCAAGCGGGAGAATCCCAAAAAATCATTGTCGACCAAGTAGAATTAGGTAGAGACGCTTCCTGCCAAGTACGCTTTGATGAAAGTTTCGAAACAGTTAGCCGCAAACATGCTGCAATTGTACGCGACGGTGAAAACTGGAAACTTATCCACCTTTCACACTCCAATCCGACATTGGTCAACGGACATCCTATAAATGGGTCCTACTATTTACAAACAGGAGATGAAATACAATTATCCGTTGGCGGACCACGCTTGGGATTCATTGTTCCACAAGGTCGCCAAGCATTAACTTCCAGCATTGGATTGACTGAGAGAATGAGCCTTTTCCGCAAACAAGCCTTACGCCCCTACAAGACCGCATTAACAATCATGGGAATTGTTTTCGTACTGGCGGTGGCAGGATTGGCTGCCTGGAACTACAGTTTAGGTGTAAAAAATGATTTGTTGGCACAGAAGACAGAAGAACAAGAACTTCAACTGAAAGGATACCAAAACCAATTGGATTCACTGGGGACCGAAAGAGCATCTCTAGAAGCACAGCAACGGGAGTTAGAGACCAAATTACGAAACAGTGACGGTAATGCAGAGGCCTTAAAAACACAGTTGGACAACGTTAATAGTCAATTAAAGAATGTCAATGCAAGTTTCTATAAGGTCAAATCAGACTTGGACAATCTCTCAAACAGCATAAGCACTAAAAGCATTGAGAATTCAAGCAATGCCATTAACGCAAATATACAAGAAGGCACCAGACTCTCCAAAGACCAATATTATGAAGACCCTGATATAGCAGATGAACAAGACAGTAATGCTTCAGGAGATTTGAAAGATTATTATGATTATATCTATACAATTAAAGTCGACCGTATTGAAATCGAATATAATGGAACAAAGTTTGATCCGGGCATACAAGTTTCAGATATAATCTGCGGAACTGGCTTCATGCTATCAAACGGAATGTTTGTAACAGACAGGCAGAATGTCGAGCCATGGATATACTCCAACACAGAGTGGAAAGACCCATGGCGTAAACTATTGGCTGTATACAAAGGAGCAGGATGTAATATCATTATCCATTACCGTGCATACAGTACCAAAGGAACTGGAAAGCCTCTGACATTTACCAGTAGCGATTTTGCCAAAGACGGACGAAATGATGTACAAGTGACCGAAATAGAAGTAGATAAATCCATCAGGGTACAACTAAGGGAACATGGGATAAAATTGACCTATACACGTAGGAAATATATCAGTGTCAGCATTGTTACCCCTGCTGCCAACAGTTGGGCATACATTAGAGGAAAAGGCGTTTATGGTGAGGGATTGCCTTACGACATTACCGCCGCAGACAACATGAGTGGAGGTACAGAAGTTCAAATGGTGGGCTATGCAGGTTATGCTGATATTCATAATCTTACTCCGGCTCATTTCAATGACCATACCAATATAGCCGACACAAAATATGAGACTACCATATTACAGAATCGTGTGGCAGAGCCCGGTTATTATGGTTCTCCAGCATTCCTTCTAGAAAATGGTTCTTACAAAGTAGTGGGTTTCATGGTAGGAAGCATAGAGGGTAAGGATCGTTTAGTACCTATCAGAAATTTAATACATTAAAATTAAACATGTCCGAGATAAGCATTAAATTAGCGGCAGGTACCAATGTTGGTTTAGTCAGGAAAAACAACGAAGACAATTTTGTTGTCAATCGTGATTTATGCCAATCAGAGTGGATTATCCCCCAATCGATAGAACCCATTTCTTTAGGACGGTATGGCAGCATATTGGTAGTGGCCGACGGAATGGGCGGCACCAATGCCGGAGAAGTTGCTTCTGCCATAGCCATTGAGACGGTGCAAAATGCATTCACCCCCGAGAATTTAGGAGATATCGTTACGCAGGAAGGCATTGTTACCTCAGAAGAAGCCGTTGAAGAATTTCTGAGCAGAACTGTCAAAACCGCTGATTTAAATATTGTCAATGCAAGTAAAGAAGATAGTAGTACCCAGGGAATGGGTACTACTATTGTCATTGCTTGGATATTGAACGATAAAGCCTATATCTCTTGGTGTGGCGACAGTCGTTGTTATGTATTCAATGGCAATTCTGGTTTTTGCCGTTTATCTAAAGACCATTCCTATGTACAAGATTTAGTAGATCAGGGAAAACTAGATCCTGAAAATGCGTTTGACCATCCTTACAGTAATATCATTACCCGCTGTTTGGGAGACCCGACCAATCGTTCCAATCCCGATTTCCGTTCCTATAATTTAAAGGATGGCGATACTCTCCTACTGTGTAGTGATGGGTTATGTGGTTTATGCCACGACGAAGAGATAATGCAAATTATAGAAGAGAACCAGGATGATTTAATGACATGCAAGGATAGGTTGATAGAAGCTGCTCTTGAAGCAGGTGGATATGACAATATTACGATTGTGTTATGCCACATCATGCTACAGGATACCGAGCCCAAAGTAAAGTTGAATAATACAGTGTTCAGCAAACCCAACCACCACAAAATCCGGAAAATTCTTCTGTTACTCCTGGTACTGGCTTTAGCGGCAGGCTTCTATTTATATAGAAATCCACAGCAATATGCAAAATGGAAAACGATACTATATCAGGCAGATACGGTTCTAGTTACAGAGACAGACACTACTAACACTACCCTAACAGATTGATTACTATTGTGAAACTATGCAACTGAAAAATGGTGATATATTTGCTGAACACTATCAGCTGAAGAAACTATTAGGAGTCGGAAGCTTTGGTGAAGTCTGGCTTGCCCGAAATATATTAGCAGATGTAGACGTTGCCATAAAGTTGTACGGACTGTTGGATGACAACGGCATAAAAGATTTCCGGGAAGAATTCAAACTTGCCTACAAATTACACCATCCCAATCTACTGCACCTTAATCATTTTGATGTTTTTGGACAGTGCCCTTTTTTGGTAATGCCTTACTGTCCCAAAGGGTCCTCAGCGAGCTTGAAAGGCAAAATCTCTGAAAAGCAAATCTGGCGCTTCATACGCGATGTATCATGCGGATTGATGTTTCTTCATAATCAGAATCCTCCTATCATTCATCAAGATATAAAACCCGATAATATTTTGATAGGGGATGATGACAAATTCATCATCTCAGATTTTGGCATCAGCCGTAAACTGGAGCATACTTTTCGTAAAAGTATCAACAAAGTAGAAAGTTCCGGAACACTTGCCTATATGGGACCAGAACGTTTTGCAGAGAAACCACTGATTGTGGCTACCAGCGATATATGGTCTTTAGGGATGAGTGTTTATGAATTATCCACTGGTCTTGTATTATGGGAAGGTATGGGAGGTTGTGTCCAACTGAATGGTGCACATATTCCAGCATTAGATGAGAAATATTCTTCCCAATTGTCCCAGTTTGTTCACGCATGCCTTGCCCTCAACACTTGGGACCGCCCCACAGCCCAACAAGCCTATGAGCTTGCTTGCTCCATACTAAAACAAACAAAGACAGACTCTCCTTCAGTACAGCTGAAGCCTATTGCTCCACTTTTTCCTAAAACAACATCACCACGCCTTAAAGAAAAGTTCTGTCCTTCGAACATGCATAAACGCATAGCAGGATGGACCGGCCTTGGTATAGTATTGATTCTATTGCTTGTCAAAGGAGGTTCCATATACTTTAGACACCTTGAAGAAGAGCGCAAGTACGCTGCATGCCGTACAGAAGAAGACTACAGAGATTTTCTAAAAGAATACCCCTCCTCATCTCATGCAAACTTTATAAAACAATTTTTGGGAAACAAGGTAAATCCAATCTCCCCAATAAATAGAGAAGAAAACATCGTTATGGACTCGGTAAAAACGGATACTGCAAAACTTGAACAGTTCCAAGAGGAACCTAAAAAACAGATTGTCCACCCACATCCACAACCTTCTTCACAGCCAGTTCTTCCCATTACTGATATAAGAGAAGTCAGAAGAGAAAATGAAGAACGCCTCTTCTATAGTTGCCAGTCGGTAGCAGATTACGAAGAATATTTGCGAAAATATCCCAAAGGCAGGTTTGTACACAAAGCCAAAAGAGCAATCCAGCAAATAGAATCAGAAATGATGCAGTCCAATCCTTCCACTCAAGAAATACACATAAGAAAAAATACAAGAGTCAATGTCAGACTATAAATAATGAATAGGGCATTCCAACGTTTGAACTACCCTATTCACTATTCAAATACTTGATTTTATTTAATCGTCACCATCGTCGCCCCAAATCCATACTCCTGGAACGAAGCATCCTGATGGCGGCAGTCAGGATATTTACGTTTCAGCTCGTCCAGCAAGGCTTTACGCAGCACTCCATCTCCCTTGCCGTGAATAAAGACGATGCGTTGTTCGCGCCTTTTTTTGTATTGTTCCATCACTTCACGAAACTTATCCAGCTGGTAATTCAATATTTCGCTGTTGCTCATACCGCAGGTGTCATCCAGCAACTCGCCGATATGCAGGTCAATCTCGACAATCCCATTCTTGCCGCCACGCTTGATGACCGTCTGCGGTTTGGACGGAGTATCTGCCGTTTTTTTCTGTATCAAAGCCTCCTTCAGTTCCTCTGCCGAAACATACACCTGCTTGACAGGCTGGTCATTCCGGACAATATCATACACCAAGGCCGGTGTTTCAAAGAAAACCGTCTGCTGGAATGTATGCAGTTTATAGAATTTTACCATATCTATGCGGACTTCCACACTGACAGCCGGTTTCATTGTGAACGCACGGTTATCTTTGAATGCCACCAGCTGTACCATCACACGTTCACGGTCGTTCAACTCGGACTTTTCGAACTCCTCCAGCAGAAGTTTCGTATTCGGCTCTATCAAACCATGCGAACGGGCTGTCCAGGACTTTCCTTCGGCACTCGAATAGGTATAATACATATAATAATTACTATCGTTCACCAAATATGTCTCGAAAGGTGTAGTGCTGACAGCCTTGATATCCTCCGGAACAAAAGCCAGAAAAACATTCAGGATATCTCCGCCTTTCATCTCGGGCTGACGATAAACAGATATCTGCGGTTTCTCCAAACGGACCGATTGAGGCTCCGAAACCTGAGACTCCATAGCAGACGGCCTTGCCGCAGTAGCGGCCGTGCGCAATTGTTGCTCTTCTTCCCGCTTCTTCTTGGCAGCCGCTTTGGCTGCCGGAGTGGGGATATTATAATCATCGGTCTCTATCACCACACATTCGTTTATGGGCATCGGTATGTCAAAACCGTCGGCATCTTCCACCAACACGATGTTTTTCCCTTGAAATCCTGTCACAACACCGCCCCCAACTTCGCTGAGGAAACGAACTTTATCTCCTATCTTCATAGTAACTTATCTTTTAGTTTGTCTTTTCCTACTTTCTTCCTGCAAAGTTAGGAATTATTTCCCTTATTCTTCAAATCTTCCCAAATATCCGTACCTTTGCAGCCGATATAATAAAGAGAAAGCCATCATGAAAGAAGACCCCAGACATATCAGAATCAGCGAATTCAACTACCCGTTGCCGGACGAACGCATTGCAAAGTTCCCATTGTCCGTACGTGACCAGTCCAAACTGTTATTGTATCGCCACGGAGAAGTTTCAGAAGACAGATTCACTTCACTGCCGGAGTATCTGCCATCGGGAAGCCTGATGATATTCAACAATACCAAAGTCATCCAAGCACGCCTGCATTTCCGGAAAGAAACGGGAGCACTGATTGAAGTATTCTGCCTGGAACCCATACAGCCGAACGACTACGCCCTCAACTTCCAGCAAACCGAGCATGCCGCCTGGCTCTGCATGGTCGGCAACCTGAAAAAATGGAAGGAAGGCATGCTGAGACGTGAGATGACCGTGAAAGGCAAGTCACTCACCCTGACCGCCGAACGGGGTGAATGCCACGGAACCAGCCATTGGATAAACTTCCGCTGGAATAATCCGGAAGTGACTTTTGCCGACATTCTCGAGGTCTTCGGTGAATTGCCCATCCCCCCCTACTTGAACCGGGAGACCCAGGAAAGTGACAAGGAGACTTACCAGACTGTCTACTCCAAAATCAAAGGTTCGGTGGCTGCCCCTACAGCGGGACTGCATTTCACCCCACGCGTATTGGACGCATTGCGCAATAAAGGAGTAGAATTGGAAGAGCTGACACTCCATGTGGGAGCCGGAACCTTCAAACCGGTGAAAAGTGAAGAAATAGAAGGGCACGAAATGCATACGGAATACATCTCTGTCTCGCGCAACACATTGGAAAAACTCATAGTACACGGCGGCAAGGCAGTGGCCGTAGGAACAACTTCAGTGCGCACATTGGAAAGCCTTTATCACATCGGAGTCACTTTACTGAATAATCCAGAAGCCACAGAGGAAGACTTGCACGTCCACCAATGGCAACCTTATGAAATGTCTGCCAAGGCCACCGCCACCTCTGCAGTAGAAGCCCTGCAAGCCATTGCTGCCTACCTGGACAGACATAGCATGGAGGCTCTGCATACCAGCACTCAAATCATTATCGCTCCGGGATATGAATACAAAATCGTGAAGGCTATGGTGACTAATTTCCACCAACCGCAAAGTACCTTGCTGCTGCTCG
Source organism: Bacteroides uniformis (assembly GCF_025147485.1). Lineage (NCBI taxonomy): Bacteria > Pseudomonadati > Bacteroidota > Bacteroidia > Bacteroidales > Bacteroidaceae > Bacteroides > Bacteroides uniformis. Next base: position 143,478 of record NZ_CP102263.1, read on the forward strand.
TATCAGCTTTCGTACACGGTGATTGGCCGAAGATTTACAACTATGCACTGGCACATGATTTCCGCTTCCTGAGCTATGGAGATTCATCATTATTAATACCCTAAGCACAATGAACCACGATAACAATCAAGAGATGTTCCCCCTTGTCGACGAACAAGGCAACATCACAGGTGCCGCCACCCGTGGCGAATGCCATAACGGTAGCAAACTGCTTCATCCGGTAATCCATCTTCATGTATTCAATTCCAAAGGTGAGTTGTATCTACAGAAACGTCCCGAATGGAAAGACATACAACCGGGGAAGTGGGACACCTCCGTAGGCGGACACGTCGATTTAGGTGAAAGTGTAGAGATGGCGCTAAAACGCGAAGTACGCGAAGAGCTCGGCATTACCGACTTTATTCCCGAAACCGTCATGCATTACGTCTTCGAGTCTGCCCGCGAAAAGGAACTGGTCTTCGTACACAAAACTGTCTACGACGGTGAAATACATCCCAGTGACGAGCTGGACGGAGGACGTTTTTGGAGCCCCGATGAAATCAAGGCAAATATCGGCAAAGGTGTATTCACCCCGAATTTTGAAGGAGAGATAGGAAAGGTCATCAACTTGTAGTGGAAGCTGCTTTCTATCAGTTCGCAAAATATTCCTTCATCTTTCTCCTGACCCGTGGAGCAAGTAACAGCAGTGACGTCATCGTAGGCAATGCCATCAAGGCAAAAGCCAAATCCATGATGGCAACCACTGCTCCCAACGGAATCATGGCAGCCACAACAATCATCACCAAATAGAAGTAGTTATAATACTTGGCATTCTCCGCACCAAACAAGAAGTTGGTGCACTTCAGTCCATAATACGAATAAGAGAACATGGTAGAAAAGGCAAAGAAAAAGACCATCACCATCAACAGATAATGCCCATAGCCGGGAAGGAGCTGCTCAAAAGAATTCAAAGCAATATAAAGGCCTTTTATGCCTCCTTCCGACGCATAGTTTCCAGCTATAAGAATAGGGAAGGCCGTCAATGTACAAACAAGCCCCGAGTCGATGGCCGGTCCAATCATGGCTACCAGCCCCTCACGAATGGGATTGTCATTACGGGAGGCGCCATGCATCATAGAGGCCGTACCTACACCTGCTTCATTGACGTAGGCAGCACGGCGGGCACCAGTCAGTGCAGTTCCCAAAATTCCACCGATACCGGCTTCCAGGCTGAAGGCAGACTGGAAAATGGAAGCCAACACTCCCGGCAACTTATCAAAATTCAAACAAAGAATAACGAAGACAAGCAGCATATAGCAAGTAACCATCACCGGCACTATTTTAGCCGAGATAACCGAAATGCGCCGGATGCCACCGATAATGACCGCCCCTACCACCAGGCTAATGACAATACCCATCACAAAACGCAGACCGAGTGTATTCTCTATTCCTGCCGGAGTAGTAAATACCGTAGTGACAGACTCGACCAACTGATTGGCTTGCATTACACACAACGTACCTATCAACCCCACCACCGCAAAGAAATAAGCAAACGGTTTCCAGCGTTCGCCCAACCCATGAAGAATGATATACATCGTCCCCCCTTGCGGTTCTCCGGCAGAATCGTGTCCTTTGTACATAATGGCAAGAGCCCCTTCAAAGAATTTGGTGGACATACCCACAACGGCACTTACCCACATCCAGAAAATGGCTCCGGGACCTCCTACTGTAATAGCGATAGCCACCCCCGCAATATTCCCCATACCCACTGTTGACGCTATGGCGCTCATCAAGGCCTGGAAAGAACTGATTTGTCCTTCGCCCGCCACTTCCGATTTATAGCGCAAGGCCTTTATCGAATATCCGATGCGGCAGAGGGACACAGCTCCGGAATAAAAGAACAAGAAAAGTCCTCCCCCTATCAGAAGGATAAATAAGGGATACCCGCAGACAAAGTCACTGACAGTGGTTATTGCTGAGCCTATAGAATCTAAAATACCATTCATAGTAGTAGTTTGATGGAGGAGTTCATGGGAAGGTTTAAAAAAAGTCCCACTTCTCTTTCACGGGAAAGTGGGACATTCATTATAACATTTCGTTCGGCCTTATTTAGCCAGGTCTTCAATCACCTTCATAATCTGCTGGCCGATTTCCTCGGCAGCCTCCGGTGTGGCAGCCTCACTATAGACACGGATAATCGGTTCCGTATTGCTCTTACGCAGATGAACCCATTTGTCGGGGAAGTCAATCTTCACACCGTCTATATCATTGATTTCTTCATTCTTATACAGCTCCTTCACCTTGGCAAGAATAGCATCTACATCTGTTTCAGGAGTCAAGTCTACACGATTCTTTGCCATGAAGTATGCAGGATAGGATGCACGGAGTTCGCTCACCTTCTTACCTTCGTGTGCCAGATGGCTCAAGAACAAGGCAATACCTACCAAGGCATCACGTCCATAGTGGCTGGCCGGATAAATTACCCCACCGTTTCCTTCGCCACCGATAACGGCACCTACTTCCTTCATTTTGGTAGTTACATTCACTTCACCTACGGCAGAAGCGTAATATTCTTGCCCATACTTGCGAGTTACATCGCGCAAGGCACGGGTCGAACTCAAATTGGATACCGTATTGCCCGGAGTATGTTTCAATACGTAGTCGGCAACAGTAACCAGTGTATATTCTTCACCGTACATCTTGCCGTCTTCGCAAATCATTGCCAGGCGGTCTACATCAGGGTCTACAACAAATGCAACATCTGCCTTCCCCCCTTTCATCAGGTTCATGATGTCACCCAAGTTCTTTTCCAAAGGCTCGGGATTATGCTGGAAGTTACCGGTCGGTTCGCAATAGAGCTTCTCTACGTGCTGAACGCCAAGTTGTTCAAGTAGTTGCGGCAGAATAATACCACCTACAGAGTTTACACAATCGATGGCTACACGGAAGTTTGCCTTTCGGATAGCTGCCACATCTACGAGGTCAAGTGCCAATACGCTGTCGATGTGTTTCTGGTTGTAGCTTAAATCCTGACGGTACGAGCCAAGTTGGTCCACTTCGGCATAGTCGAATTCTTCGGCGGCGGCAATGCGGAGTACTTCCTGGCCTTCGGCAGCGTTCAGAAATTCACCCTTTTCATTCAGCAGTTTCAACGCATTCCACTGCTTGGGATTATGTGAGGCAGTCAGAATAATACCTCCACTGGCACCTTCCATGGTTACAGCCAGCTCGGTAGTCGGAGTAGAAGCCAAATCAATATCCACTACATCCCAGCCCATACCCATCAAGGTACCGACTACTACGTTCTTGACCATCTCGCCAGAGATGCGGGCATCACGCCCTACCACGATTTTGTTACTTTTTACAGTACACGTCTTACGAATCAGGGTAGCATAAGCTGAAGTGAACTTCACAATGTCGAGCGGATTCAATCCCTCGCCAGCACTACCGCCAATTGTTCCGCGGATTCCAGAAATAGATTTGATTAGAGTCATAGGTTAATGATTTAAAATTTATCGGTTAGTTCCAAATTTGGAGTTTATGTAAATCGTAATAATAAGGATGAACGTCCCGCATAGCATCCGACTGTCCCATCTTGGAAGGAACAATCAGCTTCACATGTGCTCCGTTACGAATATAATTCAACGCAACCAGCCAGCCAGCAGGTACAGACGAACCATGATATATAAGCATATAGCCTTGAGTGAAAAGTCCGGCAATAGACGAAGAAGTAACAGAATATCTAAACTCATCCACAACAGTCGGACTATTCATATTGGTTATATACGATTTCACCCCTCCAACAGCTATCAACCCTTGTTCTTCAAAGCGCACCAAAATCAAATCATTCGGTTTAACTGTATCTGCAGGATTCGTCGAACCTTTATCCACAATCTGCATATACACCCCGCTTGCCAGCTGCACATACTCATTCCTGCTTACATCCGTTGTCGAATCTTGCGCATAGAATTCACTTTGAGAAATAACGACAATGCTACTATCTTTGATAAATGCTTTGATGGCATCTTTTTCTTCCTCAAGCATTTCGGCATAAGTTTTAGAATTATCGCATGCCTGGAAGGCTAAACAAACTGCAAGTAAGGCAAAAAAGAATAAAGTAAGTTTCTTCATTTCTGTTATTTAGTAATTTCGTACAAAAGTATCTGATTTCCTTGAAAGTTGAAAGCTGCGGATAGAAAGTTCGTAACTTTTAACCTTTACAACTGAACTTTTTTTATCCTTTGGCATTCAGCAGCGGTTTGTATTTCTCCAAAGCCTGCTCAAAGACCTTGCGGGCCTCATCCATCGTTCCATAAAATTCACCGCCGGAAGCATTCAAATGACCGCCGCCGCCAAAGAACTCGGCAGCCAGCTGATTGCAGGGGAATGTACCGACCGAACGTAAAGAAATCTTTATCATCGGCTTCTCCGTATCTTCACGCAGGAAGCAAGAGAAAATCACCCCTTTGATGCTTAAAGGAATGTTCACAAACCCCTCACTATCTCCACGCACATAGTCGAACTGGCTTTGTTCGGCTTTAGTCAGAGAAATTAAGGCTGCATGATAGTCCGGATAGACCTTCATTTGTGACAAGACATATCCCATTAGGCGCAAACGGCTTTCTGAATAAGTATTGAACACCTTGCGGTAAATCTCGTCCTTGTCAATACCTTTCGACAACAGTTCGCTGATGATGAAATAGATTTCCCGGTTATTGGAATTATAGGTGAACCCGCCGGTATCCGTCATCATACCCGTATAGATGCACTCCGCTCCTTCCCTTGAAATGTCACTGAAATAGCCCATACGGCAAATCAGGCGGAAAACCAGTTCCGAAGTGGAAGATATCTCCGGATGGGAAATGATAATCTTGCAGAAATCCTCCGGATGGAGATGATGGTCTATCAGTATTTTTCTTGCCGGGGATGCAAGAACAGCGTCACCCATGGCATCTATACGATGGATAGCATTAAAGTCCAGACAACAAATGACATCCGCCTCGGCAATCAGCTTGTCAGCGAACTCCTTGTAGCGGTCGTACAGAAGGACGTCCTTGCTCCCGGGCATCCATTTCAAGAAGTCGGGAAAGGCGTTCGGCACAATAACATTCGCCGTCTTTCCCTGCGAGCTGAAGAAGTGCCACAAGCCCAGAGAAGAGCCGATGGCGTCCCCGTCGGGACCCACATGCGAAACGATTACTATCTTGTCTGCACGGTCAAACCATTTGGTGAAATGGTCTATCTTGGATTGTTCTATTACTTTGGTCAACATATTTTTATTTACTATTTGACGATTGACTATTTACTATTTGGCGTTTATAACAAATTGAAGGGGCAAAAGTACGAAAAGTTTGTGATTTATAACAATATGCGGTAAGAACCTTTTTGAGAAAGAAGAAGATAGGGAATACCTAAGCGAACGCAATCATTGGCAATCTTATTCTGATAATAGTCTGAAAGAGAAGCGTCAAGCACCACCATGCCCATGGAAAAGAGCGAAGTAAGTTCCTCTATCCCACCTTGATACCCCTTGGAGACATACAGATAATCAACTGAAAGGGGATGGGAAGAGCTCTTGTTTCTCCAACGGTTGTCGGAAAGAAGACAGATGCGCTTACCGGCGTAAGAGACAATCTGGTTGCGCATGGATAAGCCGGAAGTGGTATAATCTCCGGCAACCAGTCGGGGAGTCTCCAGACGCAGGCGGTTCCAATGCGGAGAAAGGGCACGGCACAAACACGGCATATCCGGCAAGCTATCGGCACATGCCAACCAAGAATGACGGTTGTCTGCCATACAATGGACAACGGGACAGCCTCTCACGCTATAAAAAGCAATCCCCTGCCGGGAAGCATTGGACATGATGGAAAGGGAATGCCAGGAAACCACTGCCAACAATGCCAGCAACGCAAAGCAGACTCTACGTACCGTAAGGCGTAGAAAGCCATAATATGCCATCCCCAAGAACAGATAGACGAGCAGAACACCCCATATATCCAACCAAATATCATCGACAGCAGCGCCGGGAAGACGCTCTATCCAGCGGAGCACTTCATTCTGGACATGTACCAATGCCTCTACTACCCTTGCAAACAGATGTTGTACAAAAGGCAGCGGCGTAAGCATCAACAGAAAGACAGCAGAATACAGAACGAGCGACACCATGGGAATTACCCAAAGATTAGTCAACAGAAAATGAGTGGAAAAACGGGAGAAATAGAAAATGACCAAAGGGGCCGTACCCAGCTGAGCCGCCACAGACACTGTCATAAGTCCCCACAAATATCGCAGGAAACGATTGTCAACCTTCCAAAGGGCATATAACTTAGGCTGTACAAGTACAATAGCTGCAACCGCCGAGAATGACAACTGAAAACCGACATCAAACAACCAGACCGGCTTGCACAGCAGCATCAGGAAAGCAGTTGCCGCCAGCGTATTCAGAGTCAGCGGCTTTTCCGGCTGCAAACCGGCAAACGCCAACAAAGAGAACATGATGACCGACCGCACCACCGAGGAAGACAATCCCGTGAAAAAAGCAAAACTCACCAAGAAAAGGACCAGAAGCAAAAGCAACAAAGGTTTCAACCGCCGCCATCGCCTCCACAAAGGACGAAGCACAAACAAGAGCAAAGCATACAGAAACCCTATATGCAATCCCGAAAGTGCCAGTACATGGCTGGCTCCCGAGACGGAGTAGGTCTCCACAATATCATCACTCAGTTCCTCTTTATCCCCCACTGTCAACGCAGCAAGTACCGCCAATTCATCAGTTTCAAAACCCAAACTCCGGTATAAGCCAATCACTTTCTCCCTATAATCCAGTGCCACCTGGCTGACAGTGCGGGAGGCATCATGCCCCGTCTTCCGCCAATGTCCGTCAGCCACGTAGGCCGTGCCGCTATAACCTTTCCGCCTCAGGTAGCGAGCATAGTCAAACTCGTCGGGATTACCATTGTTCGCCGGAGGAGCAAGCCGGGTAGATACCAGCAACTCATCACCACGGCACAAAGTGACCGTAGCAGAATCTTTCGGGAAATAAGCCAGAAAAAGATGATTCCGGGGACAACCCGTAACTGTATCCTGCTCCACCTCTCCCAGCAGGGCAACCCTGCACAATATGCTGCGCTCCCTCTCTTCTGGATGCTCACGGATACAAACCCTATAAACAGCAGGTTTGCCCGAAAAGGGAAATACCGTCTTTCCCTGCTGCCAACTCATCAAGCAGAACCCCGTACCACCCAAGAAAAGGTATACCGCCGCTCCATACACCCATCCGGTATGCTTGTATCTACCTATAATAAAAAGAAAAAGCAGAAAACCTGCCACATACTCCCATGCAGAAAGCACATGTGGAAACGCATCTCCACACAAAATACCAACTACCAACGGCATCAACAGTCGAAGGAAAGGATGCCGTTGCCAGCTGTCGATTATCAATCCAGAAGACGGATTACAGATTCCTTAATGCACGGATGGCCTCTTTCGGGTCGGGAGCCGAGAAAACGGCATTGCCTGCCACCAGTACATCTGCTCCAGCCTCTACCAGACGCGAACCGGTTTCCAAGTTTACGCCACCGTCCACTTCTATCAAGGCCTGCGAACCGGTAACCGTAATCAATTCACGCAATTCGCGCACTTTATCAAGAGAATGCTCTATGAACTTTTGTCCGCCGAAGCCGGGATTTACGCTCATTATCAGCACCATGTATACATCATTAATAATATCCTTCAACAAGGACACGGGAGTTGCCGGATTAATCGTTACTGCCGGCTGCATCCCTGCTTCGCGAATTTGCTGCACCACGCGGTGCAGATGCGGACAAGCCTCGTAATGCACATTCATGACATGTGCTCCCAGAGCCTTCACCTCCGGAATAAACTTCTCCGGCTGTACAATCATCAGATGCACATCCAAAGGCTTCTGCGACAGTTTTGCCACATACTTCAGTACCGGGAATCCGAAAGAAATATTAGGGACAAACACACCGTCCATGATGTCGATATGTACCCACTCCGCCTCACTTTCGTTAATCATTTCAATGTCTCGTGCCAGATAACCAAAATCGGCAGAGAGAATAGAAGGGGATATGATTGGTTTCATAATGTTATGTTCTAAAGTTTACGAACTTTGTTATGTACAAATATAGAGAAAAGATTTAATTCAGCCTAACATTGGAAGTCAAAACTCTCACTGCAAACTTACTGCATACCTTTTGCAGCGTCACTGCAAACGTGTTGCAGTGCTACTGCAAAGCAGTTGCAGTCACACTGCATATTAGTTGCAGCAACACTGCAAAGTGGTTTGCAGTGACGCTGCAAAACGAGTGCAGTAGTTTTGCAGTAGGAAGTCACTGAATGACAATCAGTTATTTCATCACGTATCCTTCCGTCAACCGGAAGCCGCGCAACAGTTCATCCGTTTTCAGTCTCTTCTTGCCCGGAAGCTGGAGGGAGCAGATGCCGACAAAGCCATCTTCGGCAGCAACGCGGATATAGGTCTTCCCGTCTGTCTGCAAGGTTCCGGGAGTCAGTTGATGGGATTCCCCTATTTTCTCCGTCTCGAAGATTTTTACCACAACAGATTCTCCACCGGGTTGGACCAGCTCCGTCCAAGCGGCAGGATAGGGAGAAAGACCGCGTATAAAATCGTAAATACGCTTCACCGGGCGGTTCCAGTCAATACGACAAGTATCTTTGAAGATTTTCGGTGCCGGACGCAGTTCACCCACGACGGCCATTTCTTCTTGAGGAATACTTTTCACTGTACCGGCAAGAATGGCATCTACGGTTTCTACCACCAGGCGACCGCCCAACAGCATCAGTTTGTCGTGGACGATACCCACGTTGTCCGTATCGGCAATGGGTACCCGTACCTGCTGGATAACCTCACCGGTGTCAATCTCATGTTTCAGGAAGAAAGTGGTGATGCCCGTTTCCGTATCACCATTAATCACCGCCCAGTTGATGGGGGCTGCGCCGCGATACTGCGGAAGCAGGGAAGCATGCAGGTTGAAGGTGCCCAATCGCGGCATGTTCCATACCACCTCCGGCAACATGCGGAAAGCAACGACTATCTGCAAATCGGCCTTCCATGCACGCAACGCCTCCACAAAAGCCTCATCCTTCAGCTTCTCCGGCTGAAGAAGCGGAAGATTATGTTCCAGTGCATACTGCTTCACCGGAGAAAACTGGAGTTTATGTCCCCGTCCGGCAGGCTTGTCGGGCATCGTAATGACACCCACCACATTGTAGCCTCCTTCTACCAGGCAACGAAGAGCCTCCACCGCAAAGTCGGGAGTACCCATATATACAATCCTCAAATTCTTCTTTTCCACCATTTCATTTACAGTTTACCATTTACAATGTACCATTTGCGAGGCAGCTCATTTGCCCATTTACAATTTACCATTTACAATGTACGAAGCATCTTCTTTGCGATTTACAATGCCCCATCACCCCGAACGGCAAATAGTAACTTGTAAATAGTAAAATAGTAAATACCAAAAAGTCCTCAGTCTTCCGAAAAATGTACCAATACTTCACGGTACGAGTTGAATATCTTCGACTTGGACACGAAGCCCAAGTATTTGTTTTCCGCATCCACCACCGGCAGATTCCACGCCTTCGTATCATCAAAGGTACGCATCACCCGCTCCATACTGTCCGTATCATACAGACGTGCCGGAGCCGAAGTCATCAGTTTTCCCACCGTAAAGCGATGATATAACTCCTGGCGGAACATAATGTTCCGGATATCGTCCAACAAGACAATGCCAATCAGCACCCCTTCCTTATCCGTCACGGGAAAGACATTGCGATGCGAGGCAGAAATGGCCTTTACCAGTTCGCCCAAATCCATTTCGGGATGCACGGTCACAAAATCCTTTTCCACCACATTCTCCATCTTCATCAGGGTAAGGATGGCCTTGTCCTTATGGTGCGTCAACAGTTCTCCTTTCTTGGCCAAACGCATGGAATAGATACTATGAGGCTCGAACATGATGATGGTAAGATAAGAACTGACGGAAACAATCATCAGTGGCAGAAACAGGTCGTATCCTCCCGTAAGCTCGGCTATGAGGAACACGCCGGTCAGCGGAGCGTGCATGACCCCACTCATGACCCCCGCCATTCCCATCAAGGCAAAGTTCTTCTCGGGCAGATAAGCCGTCATCTCTATTTCATTGCTGAAATGTGAAAAGACAAAACCGGCAATACAACCCAGATACAACGAAGGTGCGAAGATACCGCCGCAACCGCCCCCGCCATTCGTGGCACTCGAGGCAAAGACCTTGAACAGAATAATCAGTATGAGGTATATCAGCAACAGATTGCCGTGCCCGTAGAAGAAGGAATTATTCATCACCGTGTCCCATTCGGCATTGCTCATCCCATTCAGCAACAATTCTATCGTATCGTAACCTTCGCCATACAACGGTGGGAAAAGGAATATCAGGATACTCAGCATGGCACCGCCCATTATCAGTTTCTTATAGGGAGTTCTCAACCTTCCGAACACGCCTTCCACAGAGTTCATGGCCCGGGTAAAATAAAGGGAAACCAATCCGCAGAAGATACCCAGCATAATGACATACGGAATACGCTCCAGTTCGAAAGCTTGGTCCAGATGGAATTTGAACATGGCATCCGTACCCGTCACGATATAGGAAACAGTTGCAGCCGTCACCGCAGATATCAGCAACGGCAACAAGGAGGACATTGTCAAATCTATCATCAGTACCTCCAGCGTAAATACCAGACCGGCAATCGGCGCCTTGAAAATGCCTGCAACCGCACCGGCAGCACCACATCCCACCAATAGCATCAGCGTACGATGCTCCATCTTGAAGATGGTTCCCAGATTGGAACCGATAGCCGAACCCGTCAGCACAATAGGCGCCTCCGCCCCGACCGAACCACCGAAACCGATGGTAATGGAACTGGCTATGATGGACGACCAAGTGTTATGCCGTTTGATGCGTCCCTGCCGCCGCGAGATGGCGTATAGGATTTTGGTAACACCATGACTGATGTCGTCCTTCACCACGTAGCGGACAAACAATCCGGTCAGGAAGATACCCACTACCGGATAGACCAGATAAAGGTAGTTGGCTTCCGTCGCATTGAAATTATCCGTCAGGAAGTTCTGTATCCAGTGTATGATGACTTTCAGTATCAGTGCGGCGAATGCCGTAAAGATACCTACAAGAAAACTGAGAATCAGTATGAACCGCTTTTCCTTGATATTCTTTTCGCGCCATATGATGAAGCGCTGCAACAAACTCCTCTTGTCCTCTGCCATTTTTCCTTTTATTCGCGAATAATCTTAATGACTCCGCCCTTGCCCAACTTGATGATACTGGACGGTTTCGGGCGTCCCGTTTCCTCCTGGCGGTATCCTACTATATAATCCACCGCAGACTTGATGTCTTCACTTATTTCACTGAAGTTACCGGGAGACGGTTGCCCGCTGACATTGGCAGAAGTAGAGACTATCGCCTTGCGGAACTGCTGACAAAGCCGTTTTGAAAATGCCTCACTGGTGACACGGATACCTACACTACCATCTTCGGCAAGCAAGTTAGGAGCCAGATTACGCGCTCCGGAATAAATTATGGTAAGGGGCTTGTCAGCCAGTTCTATCAAATCCCAGGCAACCTCCGGAACATCCTGCACATAGAAATCCACCTTTACCGGAGAATCTACCAATACCAGCATCGCCTTACTGTCAGAGCGTTGCTTGATTTCATATACACGGCGCACCGCTTCTTCATTGGTAGCGTCACAACCTATACCCCAAATCGTATCTGTCGGATACAGAATTACCCCGCCCTCGCTCATTACCTGGCAGGCTTTTTTGATGTCTTCTATCATTTCTTGATATATAAGTTCACGGATTAACACGCAAAAATAGTATTTTTGCAGCGATTATAAACAAAGTTTAAGAGAAAACAATGGAAGAAATTCAATTTAACCACACCCTGCCCATACAACTACGCTTCAATGACGTCGACAAATTCGGCCATGTAAACAACACTGTTTACTTCTCTTTTTATGATTTAGGAAAAACGGAATATTTCGCTTCCGTATGCCCGGATGTAGATTGGGAAAAGGATGGTATCGTTGTCGTCCATATTGAAGCAAACTTCCTCGCACAGATTTATGGTTCGGACCATATCGCCGTGCAAACTGCCGTCACTGAGATAGGAACCAAAAGCTTCCACCTCGCCCAACGGGTCATTGATACGGAAACCCAAGAAGTAAAATGCGTATGTACCTCCGTCATGGTAGCCTTCGACCTCGCCAAACACGAGTCCAAGCCACTGGAAGAAAAATGGATTGAAGCAATCTGCAAATATGAGGGAAAAGATTTGAAGAAAAAGAAATAAAATCCTATATTTGTCAATTAAGCTAACATTTGTATAAGTAACAATCAGTTACATTTAGTCAACTGCTATGATTCGATTGATATTATTGACCGATTTTACAGAGTCCTTTTCGTACAATCTGCTAAAGGGGGTATTGGCCTATTCCAAAAGCCATGAGCCATGGGTAGTATGCCGTATGCCACCCTCCTACAAAAACAGTCATGGTATAGAAGGAGTCTTGAAATGGGCAAAGACATGGCATGCAGATGCAATCATCGGCAGATTTGACAATGATGACAACGTGGAGCTATTCCGTGAAAACGGAATTATCGCATTGGCCCAGGATTATAAATCAAGGTTCAGCAATATTCCAAACATCACCGGCGATTACCGCAAGACCGGCAGAATGGCAGCAGAGTTTTTTCTGAGTAAAGGCTTTCAGAACTTCGCATTCTATGGTTATCGCGATACGGTATGGTCACAAGAACGTTGCGAGGGTTTCTATGAATGTATAGCAGCCCAAGGGTTTGGAAACAATTTCTATTCTTATCAGGACCAATCCCTTGATGACTTATGGTTTTATGAAGCACCGCCCCTGCTCAACTGGTTAAAGTCATTGCCACAACCTACGGCACTCATGGCTTGCGATGACAATCAAGGTAACCGCATTACGGAAATCTGTAAAGTCAACAACATCAGAGTGCCCGACAAGATAGCAATATTAGGAGTCGACAATGATGAGATTATATGCAATCTTTCAGACCCTCCCCTATCCAGTATCAGCCAAAACATTGTAAGAGGCGGATTTGAGGCAGCTGCCCTCATAGAACATCTATTGAATGATGAGGAGGCCACTTATCAGGACGTAGTGCTCCAACCAGTTAATATAATCAACCGGCTTTCGACCGACTTCTATTCTACCACCGATGCCCATATCCAAACCGCTCTGAAATATATCCATCAGAATATAGCAGCTGATATCACTGTATCGGATATAGTGAAACAAGTACCATTATCACGCCGTTTATTGGAGATTCGCTTCAAGCAAGTCACCCAGCAATCCATCCACAAATACATCTTCAACCTTAGGATGGAACGCTTTGCCCAATTGCTGTTGGCCAGTGATGCTCCGATTGCAGATGTGGCGGAACAAGTCGGAATAAACAATCTGAAGAACTTGTCCCGCCAATTCAAAGCTTTGAAGAAAGTCTCTCCCAATGAATATCGGAAAGAGTACCAGACAAAGAGTTACCAGCGCTGATTTAATCCGGTACAAACAACATGGTATCAGGTAACACGGTTTCCAGAACATTCCGTCCCGAATACCCGACTTCCAATTCCTGGCCCATGTAATCTTCGAAATACAGCAGATGCAACTCGTGGTACCCTGCTTCGAGAGCGACTTTCCCTTCGGCACGGCGTCCGCTGTGTCCACCGTCGTTATCAACAATCAATTTACCGTCTATGTATAGTTTAGAACCATCATCGGAAAAAGTATAGAAACGGTATACTCCCCTTTCTGGAATTTTCACCAACGTACGGAAATCATAAGCAAAATGATCAGGGACGGCTACTTCTTCAATCGAGAAGTTCTTCATCACCCCTTCCTTCACTTTATTGCAGGCGGCAATATCGGCAACACGTTTACATTTGCCTTCATAATAGGTATATGCCACGCCCTGCTTCTTGGGAGAAGTTCCCGTAGCCGGCAAATAAGCCATACTCTGCTCCTCATCCGAATTCAGACCTGAAGGGTAATAGTAGGCAGCCTCCCTTCCCGAAGGAGTGGAAATCCATGTGTCAAATTTGAATTGGTCTTCGTACAGTTCAATGATACGGGCTCCTCTCGTCAACTCTCCATACGCATCCGCACCGGTCACCCGTCCGTATCCCAATGCAATACCTTTATCTATTCCTATAAAATCGTTATCATGGTCATGTCCTACAAATACTCCCATTACATCCCTCATGTCAAGGAAGGAAGCAAACATACCAGAATTGATATTAGCAGAGGCAACTCCACCTTCTTTGTCATTGCCATAAGTTTTCCCGTCACCTCTGATTTCGTTGTATTCAATCAGCGGAATATGGAAAAAGGCCAAAGCAGGAACGGGATTACCACCGTTCTTCTCTGCAAAGTGTTTACTTTGCTTTCTGTACCATTCTATTTGGTCGAAATGAATCCAGTCGTAAGCACCATAGATTTTATTAGGCTGATAGTCGTTGGAATCCATGCAATAGAGCAATGCCTCTACCTGGTCCTTCTTCTCCGGACTATAAATAGAAATCACACAATTACCACATCCCATAATATCTTCAGGGCCTTTTGCCCCCACATAGTAGGGAGACTTCAAGAGGAAATCATAGATTTCATTGCGCGTCAAGTATTCTGCATCATGGTTTCCCATCATCACCACAAAAGGCATCTTGGCTTCATTGAAAATATCCACTACACTTTTCCATCCATCCATAGCAGGGTCATCGGTCACCACATCCCCACTCAGTATAGCAATGTCCGGATGTTCGGCTGCCAGGACAGCACGGATAGTAGCTGCCGTTTCGGCACACTTTGCAGAACCCGGCATCCAGTGCAAATCTGTAAACTGTGCTACTACAAACCTGCCATCCTTAAAAAAGAATTGCTTCTGCGCAAAAGCCGTTACCGGCATACAGCCCAACAGTACAACTAAAAGAACAACTATTTTCTTCATAATTTCTTGAGATTAATATATTTCTATTTCATCTATTGCCAACTCACTCTGCAACCCTTCATGAAAATATCCTTTCGGGCACAAGCCACCACTCAATAATTCCAAGCGGACAAATGTAGCTTCCGTTTCGGCAAATGAAAGAGATGCCGGAAAACGGGTGCCTTCCGTCAAGCTAAAATCATAAGTCAGCCGTTTAGTGCCCACCGGAATAAAAGTCTGACCATCCATTGAAACAGAAACACTCATCGCCCTTGCCGGCCATATCTCATTTACCGGCCGCCATAAAGAAGAAAAGGCCACTTCCTTGACTTTTTGAGGTTTCTTCAGTTCCACTACAATCTGTACAGTATCCTGGTAGAAGCTAATCCAGCGACGCATGTCGCGGGCATAGCCACGTCGTCCATCAGTCAGCCCGAAGCCTTCATTCAGGTGTTCCCATCCTGCTGCAGGATTACAAGTATAGTCACATCCGGTTGCCTTGTTTACAGCAAAGCTCTTGCGGGTCACTTTCCCCAACGGCTTACCGTCTCTGTAAACTGCCGAATAAACAGTTGCATCCTCGTCCAACGGTATCGGAGTCTTATAAAGGGAAGATGAAGTGTTGACCGTTGAATCATTTACCGCATAGTAAATATCGGCATCCGGACAGAAGGTGTTCAAAGTCACCTCATAAGTCTGCTGCGACTTGTTCCACGCACCAGCCTGATTGACTTCATAGAAGTTGCGGCAAGCATTCACTCCGCAATAATCCAATCGTTCAAACTCCTTATCCAGCCTACGGGCAAACGACTCGAAGTCCTTATGTTCCGGCTGTGTCCATTGCACCTCTGACATAGCCAGCAAACGAGGGAAAGCCATATATTCAAAATACTCGGGAGTCTGTATGTACTCTCCCCAGATATTGGCTTGTACACCTATTATATAAGCTTGTTCTTCCGGAGTCAGTTCAGCAGGAAGCGGGTTATAATTGTACACCGTATCCAACGGAAGAAAACCGCCGATAGCCAACGGGGCAAATTCCGGACTTTCCTGGTAGTAATCCAAATAACACTTTTTGCCGGGTGTCATAATGACTTTATGCCGTTGGTGAGCCGCTTCGATACCTCCTTTTTCGCCACGCCATGACATGACGGTAGCATTAGGAGCAAGCCCTCCTTCCAGAATCTCATCCCACCCGATGATGTCACGCCCTTTACTGTTCACAAATTGCTCAATCCGATGGATAAACCAACTTTGCAGAGCTTCTTCGTTGGGCAGACCTTCCCACTTCATCAAATGCTGGCAATGGGCACACTTCTTCCATGCTTTCTTGGGACACTCATCTCCACCAATGTGGATATAATGGCTGGGGAAGAGTTCCATAACTTCGGTCAGCACATTTTGTAAGAATTCAAATGTATGCTCTTTGGGACAATAGACCTCATCAAAAACATCAAAATAATCACGCACCACATAAGTCTTTCCCAGTCCGCAAGAAAGTTCCGGATAGGAAGCCAGTGCTGCGGATGCATGTCCCGGCATTTCAATTTCGGGAATGACCGTAATGAAACGGTCGGATGCATACTTCACAATTTCCTTTATTTCTTCCTGCGTATAATAGCCTCTCTTTTCTTTTCCATCGTAACGCCGTGGAAAATAATAATCAGAGTGTCCTATCTGAGTCTGTTTACGATAAGAACCTATTTCAGTCAGTTTCGGGTATTTCTTTATTTCTACTCTCCATCCTTGGTCATCTGTCAGATGAAAATGGAATTTATTCAATTTATAGAATGCCATCAAATCAAGAAACTTCAGCACTTCCTCTTTTGGCAGAAAATTACGCCCTACATCCATCATAGCCCCACGATGAGGGAAACGGGGAGCATCCGTAATGCTGACAGCAGGAATCCTAATCTTTCCTTCGTATTTCCGGTCACCATCATAAATGGCTGCCGGCATGAGCTGCAGCAAAGACTGGACACCATAAAAAAATCCGACGGCAGTTTCATTGGAAGATATATTTATCCTATCGGAAGAAACCTCCAATGTATAGGCCTCATCGGGCAAGGAATTATCTATAGATAAGCAAATATCGGCCTTTCCCGTTTCCGAAATACCCTTCAGCGTTACAGAAGTGTTTTTCAACGCATCCTCCAAATAATGAAAAACTTTCATCGCGGCTTCCCCGGAAGGGACAGCCACTGTTTTTTCCCCTTGCAGGACATACACTCCCTGCATTGGAGCAAGTTCATTCGGCATGGGTATAATACCATAGTTTGCCGCTACATCATCAGCCACTCTCCCACAAGAGAGAAAAATGAATGACATAGCCAGTAACCAATATCTTATCTTCATAGTATTTGGGATAATAAGTTGGGATATTCCTTGATTGTATTCAGTATCAGTTCACCGAACAAAGTATTTGTCCAGGCAAACCAGGAACGAGTAAAGTCCGCGGCATCCTCCGAATGGAAAGACTCATGCATAAAGCCCGTCCCTCCATCCGTATCACGAAGTTGCTTCAGACAAGCACGTATTTCTTCGGAATCATCCGTTGTAAAAGCCTTCATAATGATGCTCATCGGCCAGATATAATTCAATCCCACATGAGGGCCTCCTACCCCTTCACCGGCTTTTCCTTTAAAGAAATAAGGATTATTGCCGCTCCATATCATTTTACGGGTATTCTGATAAATCGCATCTTTAAAAGAACAATAACCCAGATAAGGCGCAGCCAGCAAACTGGGTACATTGGCATCGTCCATACAAAGCGCGTTACCAAAACCGTCGACCTCAAAGGCATAAATACGTCCACAAACCGGATGATTGAAAGTACCATACCTACGGATAGCTGCATCCACTTCATCTGCCAATGTTATACATTCTCCGGAGAAGTCCTTGTTTCCATAAACTTTATCCTCTATCTCAGCCAATTGGCGCAATGACACAACCGCAAACATATTAGCAGGAATCAGAAAACCGTATTGTGTAGCATCATCTGACGGACGGAAAGAAGAAACGATTAAGCCGACCGGCTTTACCGGTGCTCCCCATCCGTTGTTAATCTGCGAATCTGTAGGGCGGTCGCAATCGCGCGTAAAGCTATAAGGTCCTAAGCCTTGTTTCCTCTGTTGCTCTTTAAAGGTCTTGACCACCAGCAGCATAGCTTTATGCCAATTTTCATCGAACACAGACGTGTCTTCCGTGTATTGCCAATAATGATAAGCCAGACGAATGGGATAGCACAAAGAATCTATCTCCCATTTGCGTTCATGCAGTTCCTTAACCATATGTTGTGTATGGTCGGTTTCCCAATAGCTGCCCAACGGCCCGTCGTTGAAGGCATTGGCATACGGGTCTATCAAGATACATTCAGTCTGTCTGTTGACAAGTCCTGCCACCATCAACTGCAAGTCCTTATCTTTCTTCATCAACGGCAGATAGGGCCATACTTGCGCTGAAGAGTCGCGCAGCCACATGGCATCTATATCACCTGTAATGACGAAAGTATCTGGTCTGCCATTCTTCACTCTATATCTGACAGTAGTGTCAAGCGTATTGGGAAAACAGTTCTCGAACATCCAACGCAACTTCTCGTCCTTTATTTTAGGCTTTGCTTCTTCAATAGCAGCATCTACTGCCTTCGAAATGAAGCTCCTTTTGCTTGCAGAAGGACGCAACGAAACATATCTCTGGTTGAAAGTCCCGGATGAAGATAATACGGAAGCGGGCTGAAAGGTCATTGCAGCCAAGGCAAGCCCGCCAGTCTTCAGAAATTGGCGTCTTGACATATTGTTTTTCATGATTGATTTCTTCTTTAATAGGTATGCTTACCGGATGTCACATTTATCTTTTTCTCTTTTCCACCATAGAGTACACACAGTTCAAAATCAATATTAGAATCTACTGTGATACGGGGTTCATCACTTGCAGAACGGCGTGCTTCAGCTTTTAAGGAGATAAGCCCTTCGGGACCAAAAGGATAGCGTTCTATGCCGTTAATCTCCGTCAAATTCATATCCCAGATAATCTGCTTTTTGGCATAATCTCCCCGAATACCGATAATAAATTCTATCAATTCAGCAATAGGAGGAAGTCCTGCCCAACCCACAAAATTATCCCTTGCCATAAATCCCGGCTCAGCACTTTCCGGAGCATAATATTCCCAAAAAGTTCCAGTCTTCTTATAGACCTCAAACACCTGGGCATAATGATTCAAACAAATCTCCCGTGCCAGTTTACCATAACCTTTCTGCACAAGGCCCTGCATCACCATGTAATTAGTTCCCGGCCATACGCCACCCTGCCAATAACGGCCATTCTCCTTGTACTTGGGATTATCGGCAGACAAAGAAGGAATACGGTGTTTCCGGTTGAATGTGGCAGGATTATCCAATTCCTTCACCATACGGTCCAACTGTACAGAATCCAATACATCAGTAAACAGAGCCCAATAGGCACCTATTCCCTTAGTTGTACAGAGCGTACCGTCAGCATACTGGTCATAAAGGAAACCGGTCTTTTCATCCCAAAGATTGTCATGGATATATTTTCCCAGCATTTTGGCTTCGTCTTCAAACTCTTCTATCTCTTGCCAACGTTCCAGATAAAAGCCCATCTCAAGTAGTAAATTGGCAGTAAATAATTGCTGTAGGTTTGTATCTAACCAAATCATATGCCCGTGACTGTAGATAGGGCTGTATTCCGACGGAACACGGGGCATATTATCCATGCCGGTCCCCCATCCGCTTGACCAGTAGGTTCCATTTCTCCAAGTATGGTTCAATTTCAACCACTTATAATAAGCACAAAGTACCGGAAATATCTTGTGCAGGCGTTCCGTATCACCAAACTGATGGAAATAGACCATCTCACACCAAGGCATCAAATTCGGTCCGGTACTCACCGGATCATAGCGTTCAAAGCAATCGGCACCATCCGCCTTTATTTCACGGCAAATGAAACCGTCGGGATGCTGCTTGGCGTAAAAGTTGTTCAGCGTATTCTGGAAAGGAAAGAAACGGGTACCATAGCGGGCAAACATCAGAATGAAAGAGGAATCCCACATAAAGATATTACCATTATAAGCTGTATCCAAATAGCTTGAGACAAAACCCGAGCCTGCTTGAGGAGCACGAATATTGCCGATAGCTATTTCCCATGCCTTCCAATACATTTCAAGTTCCTTGTCATGTCCACCCCAAATGGGATTGGGAAGAATCTGCCGAGCTTCTTCGAAGCTTTTCGGCACAATCGTCTCAGGTTTTGCCACACGATACTCATTTTCAGTGACCAGCGGTTCCTTTACATATGTATTTTTATAAGGCAAATGATACTTTTCATCATTGCCACAGCTCTGAGCTTTCAGCAAAGGGAGAGTGGAAAAAGAAAGCAAGCTTACCAATAAAATGTGTTTCAACATAGGAAATAGTTATTTTTTAAATTACAAATTGAGCAGTTTTTTTATCTTGTCAAAGATAGCAGTATTTTCAAAAATCCCTGTAAACTCCTCTGCACCGGGACCAAAAGCATACACTGGTACCATTACACCGCTATGACCACCGGTAGAGAACTTACATACGATTCTGCCTTCTGCCAAATCTCCATCAATCAACGTAAGTCCACCAGTCTCATGGTCTGCAGTAACTACTACCAATGTTTCTCCATCCTTGGCAGCCCATTCATAAATGGCACCGATAGTACGGTCAAAGTCATGTGTTTCCTGCATCAGCAAATCAATGTCATTGAAGTGTCCGTAGTCATCCAGCTGCGAACCTTCTATCATCATAAAGAAACCGTTTTTATTTTGGTCCAGCAATTCGATACCTTTCAATGAAGCACGTGCCAAAAGGTCGCCACGTTCAGCAGGAAGAGGAGTATCGACGGGATAAGGTACGGCAAATACCTTACCACTCTTTATGCCAGCCAATTCATCCCAACTGCGAGGAGTCTGAAATCCTTTATCGCGTAGTTCCTTAAACAAGTCACGTCCATCTTCACGGTTTTCGAAAAGCTTGGCACCTCCACCGAATACATAATCGGCACTGCAATTAACGTAATCTGCTACGATTTCAGCTTCCGCATCCCTATCCTTGTTATGGCAACAAAAATCAGCAGGAGTGGCATCCCACAGACGGCAAGTCACCGCTATACCGGTCGATTTACCTTTAGCAGCAGCCAGGTCTACCAATGATTTCAAAGGACGTCCTTCGGTATCTACACCCACAGAATGATAGTTTGTCTTCTGCCCCGTAGCTATGGCTGTTCCACCCGCTCCCGAGTCTGTAATCAGCTTGTTGGCACAATAGGTTTTAGACAAACCCACTACCTGGCAGTTATCCAAAAACAACTTGCCTCGATTGGCTGTCCAGGCAGAATATACGTGCATAAGACTCATGCCATCACCAATCATCAAGATGACATTCTTTATCTTCTTGCCCTGGGGAGGGGTAATCTTTGTCACCTCATAAGGTTGGTCCAAAACATAGGTCTGTTCTTTATCACGGCGGCTTTGTGCCGATAACTCTACCGGCAGTAGCAAGACTGCCAAGAGCATAACGATACATATTCTTAATATCTTAGTCATAATTATTGTTTTATTATTCAACCGTTACTAAAATAGGGGCATGGTCGGAGAGGAAAGCATTATTCTCTGTTTCAGCCAATACACCATACCTCAAAACTTTCAGTCCATTACGTACAAAAACGTAATCAATCAGCGGACGTTTATCGTAAGGAATCTTTCCGAAATCATGGAAACTCCATGCCGGACCATAAACAATTGCCGATGCCTGGCGTGCATCTGTCAAGTGTTCCGGATTGGAAGGGTCAGTCACGTGTTTGATGACATCCGATTCCGGACTAGCATTAAAGTCGCCCGTTACTACTACGGGTAAGTTACCACTCAACTCATTTACTTTATCCAGCATAAGGCTTATACCTTCACGACGTGCAGCAACACCTACATGATCCAAGTGGGTATTCAATGCGAAGAACTCCTTGCCACTTACTTTATCTTGCAGTTTTGCCCATGAAGCGATACGCTCACAAGCTCCATCCCAGCCCTTGGAACCGGCAACTTCAGGAGTCTCGCTCAACCAGAAATAGCCAGAATCCAGCAAGTTGAAACGATCTTTCTTATACCAGAGTGCACTATATTCACCCTTTTCCTTTCCATCTTCACGACCTACACCGATGACTCCGTATTCCGGCAATCGTTGTTTAAGGTCTTCCAACTGATTATGAAGTACTTCTTGCGTACCCAATATATCCACATCATAAAAACGGATGGCATTTGCCGCGCGGTCTTTACGGTATTGCCAGTTGTCCAAGCTATCTTCCGGATTGTCATAGCGAATATTGAAACTCATGACATTAACGGGCTCTGGTGCAGGCGCCTGCTGCTTCACCTGTCCGCATGATGCAGCGAACAAAGGTAAAAATAACAAAAATAACTTTCTCATAGCATATATATTAAACTATTATTTCACAAATAAAGCCGATGCAGGGATGGGTGCCAACTTCTCGGCAGAAGGCAGTTTCCAAGCCCAGCTCAAATACTCACCTTCATAATCTTCAAAGTAATAGAGCTTGTAAGGATGAAAACCTTTCTTCAGCGCGACCATTCCGGTAGCAGGAATTGCAGCATGGGAAGCATCATTATTGACTACCTGCTCATCGTGAATGTACAAGACACTGCCATCGTCCGAACGGGTCTGGAAAGTATAGACCCCATCTTCGGGAACATTTATCAATCCAGAAAAGATATAACCGAAATGATCCTCCTGCTTAGCACCCTTAATAGAAGGTTCGGGCATGACACCAGACTCCAGCAACGGTGACTTTTCTACATCAGCCACTTTCTGGTAAGTGCCTTCAAAGTACTTATAAGATGTACCATTCTGAGTAGGATTTACAGAAAGAGCAGCCTTTAATTCAGCTTTCGTTGCCGATATGGATAATGTTCTGCTTGAGCGGAGACCTTCCTTGAATCCTTTGGCTTTTATTAAAGTGGTCTTGTCCAGTTCAAAAGGCTGCTCGTACAATGCCGACTGCTCTGTGGGCTCGCTGCCATCCAATGTATATCTGATTTCGGCATCCTTGGTTGTTGTGGCCAATGCAACCGTTACCTTATCCATAAACAAGTTCAAATCCTTATCCACATAGGGAATGGAAACGACTTCATCTTTAGTATAGGAATAAGGGGATGCTTCAGAGGAAACACCTCTCTCCATATTCGGCTTATCGGACAAAGTAAAACGAAGTTCTCCACCTTCCATCAACTGTGCATAAGTAATAAAATTTACATCTATCGGTTGTCCGTTCAATTCTACTTTTGTGATATAGACATTCTTCTTCGGATTGTTGGCAAGGATGGTCAAAGTCTTTCTATTTGCCAGGTTGACAACCGCTTTCTCAAATAGAGGAGTAGTCAGTGCAAATTCATTGCTTCCCGGACAAACTGAATAAATACCCAAGCTGGATAATATATACCAACCGGACATCTGTCCACAATCTTCATTACCAATGATTCCTTCAGGCGTAGGAGCGTACATTTCATGGAGCAGACGGCGTGTCATTTCCTGCGTCTTCCAAGGCTGTCCGACGTAATCGTACAGATAGGCGATATGATGGCTCGGCTCATTGCCATGAACATATTGACCTATCAGTCCGGTAATATCCACTAAATCGCCATGTACATCCGACTCTACTGTAAAGATAGAATCGAGTGCGGTAATAAACTCTTTCTTACCACCAAACAGTTGTGCCATACCGCTTACATCGTGAGGTACAAAGAAACGATACTGCCAGGCTGTGGCTTCCGTATAGGCACGACCTATCTCAATAGGATTGAAGGGAGTTTCCCAGTTCCCATCCATCCGCTTGGGGCGGAAGAATTTTGTATTACCATCAAAAACATTGATATAGTTCTGGGAACGTTGAATATACTTTTGATAAATATCATCCTTACCCATTTCCTGAGCCATACGTGCAATACACCAGTCATCATAGGCAAACTCCAGCAAACAAGAGATGGACTCTTTCTTTATATTAGAAGGAATAAAGCCATTCTGAATATAGTAATCAGCTCCCTTTTTGTTCTTTTCAGAAGAAACTACCATAGCTTCCAACGCCTTTTCCGCGTCAAATCCTCTAATACCCTTCATATAAGCATCTGCTATAACGGACACTGCATGATAACCAATCATAGTTCCCGTCTCTCCGGCAGAAAGCGGCCAGATAGGAAGTTCACCCGAAGATTCGTAAATGTCCAGAAAGGAATTTATCATATTATTGACCAAAGTTGTATCAATCAAAGTCATCAACGGATTCCATGCACGGAAAGTATCCCAAAGCGAAAATGTAGAATATTGCACTTTGCCTTTTGGCAATTGCCCAATTTCCATATTATGACGGCGGTACTCACCATTGACATCACTCACGACATTGGGTACAACCATAGAATGATACATGGCTGTATAGAAATTCTTCAAGTCGTCCGTATTGCCGCCTTTTACCGTAATAGCAGAGAGAGCTTGTTCCCAAGCGGAACGGGCAGCACTACGCACGGCATCAAAATCGAAACCTATCACCTCGGTTTCCAAATTCTCACGTGCATTCTTTTCACTGACAATGGATAATCCAACTTTGGCTATAACCGGCTCTCCATTACTATTATCGAAGGACAAGCAAGCCTGCAAATCGGTACCGTTCAACTTAACTCCTGCAGAAACCATCTTTTTATTCTGTATAAAGTCTATGGCCTGAAAAGGTTTCGAGAACTGGGCTACAAAATAAACGTACTGATTGTCCGTCCATCCCCTGGTTCTGCGCATACCTGTTATTTCGTTGGCGGCAGTCTGTTCAAGTTCAGCCTCATAAATATATTCGTTATCAAGCAAATGAGTCAAATCTATAATAATAGATGCTTCTTTGCCGGAAGAAAACGTATAGCGGTGCATACCGGCGTGTGCCGTTACCGTCAATTCAGCTTTTATTCCTTCTTCTTTCAGAACAACCGAATAATATCCGGCAGAAGCATCTTCGTCTTTATGGGAAAAAGCCGCTGGCTGGTAAATGCTTTCCGTAGTCAAATCCGGTTTCAGCGTAGTAGGACGAAACAGTATATCCCCAAGATCAATGCATCCGGTCCCACTTAAATGTGTGTGTGAAAAACCTTTTAGAGTCGTATCATTATAATGATACCCCGAACAAGCATCCCAGTTTCCGGCACGCGTGTCAGGACTTAACTGTACCGCCCCGAACGGAACGGTTGCCCCCGGATAAGTATGCCCATGAAAGCCGGTACCTATAAAAGGGTCTACATAGTCTACGGGAGATAGTTCACCGGATGTACAAGAGCAGCAAGCCCAAAAGGCAGTAGTTGCACATATAAGAGTTTTTAATTTCATCAGACTGTATATTTGAAGAGCGCTGCAGACTGTCGGGAATGCCGTCTCTCCGTATATTAAAATGATTTTATGAATAGCCTTTGCAAATGAAAGAAAAAGAAGAAATATCTGCAAGGATCAATACCCGAAAATACCAACCCCTGCAGATTAGACCAATGGCAATGAGGTCTTTTTTTATATTTTATCTCTTTCAGAGAAAATATCAATCATAATGAGGATTCTGTTTTAATTTACCATCAGATTTGGTAATCTGAACCGAAGGATAAGGGAATACGATCATGTAATCCTGATAAGCAATCTTATCCGTATAATCCTCATACTCACCTACAACGAATGTGGAAGCAGGGTCCTGGCGGTTGGCATAATGACGTACGCGCGGACGGGCATTCAATTCGGCAGCAGCCAAAGCCTTTATTTCAGTATTGCCTGAGCGATACCAGCGTTTCAAATCATATAAATGGTCTGTAAACTCAAATGCCAATTCACAACGGCGTTCATGATATAGGTCAGCCATAGTAGCAGTGCCCGTCAATAATGCAACATTGGCACGTTTACGAATGCGATTCAAATCAGCCGTAGCCAAGTCCGCTTTATTAGTCATCAAATAAGCTTCCGCACGGAAAAGTAACATTTCTGCAAAACGGATAACCGGAAAATTAATACGTACCGTCGGCCAGTCTCCGTTTGTATTGATATACCCCTTATTGGCTGCATCTTCATACTTAAAGGGATCCATGTATTTATTAATCATAAAACCGGATTCAATATCCGAGCTTGAATAAAAAGCACGGGATTCACCCAAGAATTGAAATTCCTGACCATACTCTAAAACCGTACGAACCAAACGGTCATTACCAGCTCCGTCTTTCAACATCTCTTCGTAAATATCATAAGACGGCTTGTTCTGTCCCCAGCCATTATATTGTCCCCAGCCTTTGTTCTCAAGGACAACTCCCGGAAACTCCGAACCGCCACCTTGAGAGCCACCATTTCCAGGAATAGTCCAAATATACTCTTTATTCCACCATTTAGAGAAATCAGAAGAGAACAACTCTTCATAAGTACCGGCTAAATCACGTCCGTAAGCAGTTTCCAGTTCATTGACCATACTGATTACATTTCCCCATTGTGTAGCATCCCAAGTTGCCCAATAAGCATAAACTTTAGCTTTAAAAGCTACTGCAGCCGCATCGTGCGCGCGTCCTCTATCATTATCTCCATACTCTTCAAAACGGGGCAAATACTCTATTGCCTTGTCCATATCCGAGATAATCAATTTATAATTATCGATGACCGAAGCTTGCTGAGGAGGAATAGAATTGTCATAGCCACCTTCAAAATCTTCATAACGGACAAAAGGTACCCCTTGTGTATCAAGACCGTAACGATAAGCAATCAAGAAATGAGCCCATCCACGAGTGAAGTAAGCTTCACCGAGACTTCTCTTTTCAATATCACTCAAAGTGGTGCTTTTCCCTTTCTTAAGCAACTCTTGTATTACCCAGTTGGAACGTGCCATCACTTTGTACATAGTATCAAAAATAGTACGCAAAGGGGATTCGTCTCCTGTATATTTCAATGTAGCAAGTGTTGGAAAATCACGGGTCTTTCCCCACACAACGTCGCACGCGGCACCTTGTTCCCAAAACAGTTCGCGTCCATATACAGCTTCCTGATGAAATCTTTCATACAATGCATCTACAGCATCAATAGCCTGCAGGTCATTGGTAAAATAAGTCGTTGTAGTAGCATCTCCCTCTGGTTGCACATCAAGGAAGTCACTGCAAGAACTCATAAGCAATGTGGCAGACATCGCAAAAAATAATATATTTTTTTTCATAATCATTCTTCTCTATTAATTATTAGTAAGTCAATTTTACACCAACAGATAATACGCGAGATACCGGATATTTCAAAGCATCCCAGCCACCACATTCAGGATCCATACCAGAATATCCAGTGATAGTAGCAAGATTTTCACCACTGAAGTACACAGACAAACGGCTGTTACGGTCATTCAAATGAGACCACTTGCGGAATACATCGCTTAAATCATAAGAAAGGGTTACATTCTTCAAACGCAGATAAGAAGCATTCTCCAAATACCAATCAGATGCAGTCGTAAAGTTTCCATTCGGGTCATTCTTTGACAAACGAGGAATATCAGAACCGGTATTTGTAGGACTCCAAGCATTCAATATCCCGCTGGAACGGTTAAAGTTTCCTTCTACATCACTCAACAGCATGTACTTTCCTACATATAAAGCTTTTGCTCCACCTACTCCCTGGAACATGGCACTGAAAGAAAGTTTTTTCCACGTCATTCCCAATGTAAAGGCAAAAGTCGTCTTCGGAGTCGCACTACCCATATACTGACGGTCTGCATCCGTAATTTTACCATCGCCATTATGATCCACAAACTTCAAGTCACCAGCCTTGGCATTCGGCTGAATACCTACCCACTCTTTTTCACCATTATCATTGGTCACATATGTTCCATGTTTAGCATTCCACTCGGCAACTTCTGCATCACTTTGGAACAAACCATCTGTCTTAATCAAGTAGAAGGAATTCAGAGGTTCCCCTTCCGTACTCTGCATCATATAAGGGATGCTACGGAACCTTTTATCATTAGGCCACAAACCCGGATTGCCATCCGCATCCTTCACACCTATATCTGATACCCAGTTCTTTAAATACGAGAAGTTACCCGATACGAAATAAGAAAGGTTTTTGTTAATCTTATCGCTCCAATTAGCTTGAATCTCAAAGCCACGGTTACGCACTTCACCTTGATTGATTAACATGGCATCGAGTCCCATAGTAGAAGGCCACCCCATTGATTGTGTCTGAATCAAATTGAAAGTACGTTTATCAAAATAGTCTAATGATACCGACAAACGGTTTTTAAACATCTCAACATCCAAGCCCAAGTCAGTCTGTTCTGAAGTTTCCCAGGTCAAATCAGGATTTAACGCAGAGCCGTTGTAAATCAAAGTATTCCAGATATTATTTGCCTCAGGACCATATTGTGCTTGTTCTGTCCACGAGCTTTTCTTCAACAAAGCAGACTTATAATTAAGCCCTATAGAGCTCAAATTACCTACACGCCCCCAAGAAGCACGCAATTTCAGCAAACTGATAAAATCACTCTTCTTAAAGAATTTTTCATTAGATATTTTCCATCCAAGGGTCACTGCAGGGAAATCACCATAGTTATTTTCCTTAGGCAAACGTCCAGCATAATCACGACGCCAAGATGCAGTAGCAAAATAACGGTCATTATAAGAATAAGCCAAACGGGCAATCAACGACACATTGGCATCAGGTCCAGTCAAATAGTCAGATGCTGTCACTGATCCTGCATACGCCATGTATTGTAAAAATTCCGATTCATCCGCAAAATCCTTACCCGTCACTTCCAGTCCACGCGTTTCAGAATGATCTGCCGTAGTCGAGAACAAGGCACCAACCGTATGTTCACCGAATGTCTTATCATAAGTCAGGGTATTTTCCGTCTTCCAAGCATCTCTACGGTAAGTAGTTTCTTGAAGATTATTCGACAAAGCCGGTTTACCTACTTCATCACGAATAGGATTGAACTTCTTGTAATGATTAGTCTTCATATTATAAGTAAAACGACTCGTAAACTTCAATCCAGGAAGTACATTAGCTATCTCCAAGCTGGTAGTGCTCCATATGTCACTTATCTTGTCATACAAATTCTCTGCTTCCAATAGACGTACCGGATTTACAGCATCCCCGTGGATATCAGAGAAATTCGAACCATATTTTTCAATATAGGCAGGATCTTCCGTAGTCACACCACCATAACTTCCGTCCAACGGATTATAGACAGTGGCACTTGCCGGCATGTAGATAGCCGAAAGGATAGGTCCTGTATAAGCATCGTTATCCGTAGCTTTGGAACGTTGGGTAGTGTTCTGCCATACAAAATCCTCACTGACGCTCACCCACTTGTTCAGCTGCATTTTACCATTATAACGTAATGTAAGATTCTTCTTGAAAGTATTAATCAAAACACCTTCATCATTATCGTAAGCAAAAGATATACGATTTGAAAAATTATCAGAACCTACATTCAACGCTACGTTATGACGTTGGTAGAAGGCAGTGCGGAAAATCTCATCCATCCAATCAGTACGAGTCGTACCTATCCATGGATTTTTGGTAACATCCCAACCGACTGGAAGCGAAAGTCCTGCATTTTGATGAGATATCTTACGCATCTCAATCTGCTGCTCCGCATTCAGTGGTTCTATCAAATTGGTAGCCTGACGAATACCAAAAGTGCCGTCATAAGTCAACGAAGGAGCACCTTGTTTCGCTTTTTTGGTAGTTACCAACACAACACCACCTGCACCAGACTGTGCGCCATAGATAGCAGCAGAAGCAGCATCCTTCAAAACAACGATACTTTCAATATCATTCATGGATGAGATAGGTGCACCGGGAACACCGTCCACAACCCAAAGTACATTGTCTCCATCTTGTGAGCCTTGACCACGAATCACAATGTTAGGAGAAGAAGTTGGGTCGCCACCATCGGCCGTAATGGTAACACCTGCCAGCTGTCCCTGCAGCATGCCTTCGGTAGAAGTTACCGGGCGAGCAGCCAATTCTTCAGTATTACTTACTACACCCACTGAAGCAGACAAGTCCTGCTTACGTGTATTCGCACCATACCCTAATACAACAACCTCATCCAGAAGTTCTGTATCCTCTTTAAGCACAATTACCATTTGTTTTTCTGCCACTGGTACTTCCTGAGTCACATAGCCGACAAAACTGATTACCAATACGCCGTTTTTATCGGCCGAAACATTAAAGTTTCCGTCAACGTCCGTAATCACTCCATTAGTCGTCCCCTTTACTAACACATTGGCACCAATCACAGGTTCGCCAGTCTGATCCTTTACTGTTCCTTTCACAGAAATCTGCTGTGCATAAGCACCTGCCGACAAGAACAGTCCCAACAATAGGGTCAGAATCGTTCGATAGATTCTAAGATTTACTTGTTTCATGCATTCAAAATTTAAAGTTTATAATATAGAAAATTATAATTCCGCCACAAAGGTCAGAAAGCAGAATTACATAGTTATTACAAAAGGAACAATTCTCTAACAGTCCTTATTTATGCGTAAAATAATATAACTGCAAAATATTTATTATTTTCAATCAAACCGTATAGGGATTATTACTCAAGAAGAGCGGCAGCACCCAATAAACTGGAATCCTTTTGATGCGAAGCCACCACACTCACATTATCCGATATAATCTTGTAGGGAAAACTTTGCATTGTTTGTTCCATAGCATTTTTAAAGAAAGGAAAAGCCGATACAATACCGCCTCCTAAAACAATAGCCTGGGGAGCATAGGCAAAAAGAATTGCCTTTATAAGATTACCCAAATGCCTCCCAAACTCTTTCCAAATCTCCAATGCAGCTTGTTCTCCTTGCTGGGCTTTTTCAGCTACTACCGCACCGGTAGTGCCATAACGTTTAAACAAGAAACTACTGCAATAGTGTTCAAAATCAGAGTCCAAATAAGGAAATGAGCCTATCTCACCGGCTCCCATATATTGCCCACCATACAAACGACGGCCAATGACAACGCCAGCTCCAATTCCGGTCCCAATAGTAACGCCTACCATGTTGGTATAAGATTTTCCTTCGCCGTATAGGCTCTCCCCCAAAGTGAAACAGTTGGAATCATTATTAATGGCAACTGCCACCTTGAATTCGTTCTCCAAAATCTCCTTCAAGTGTATTTCTTTCCAAGAAGATATATTTGCTACATTATATACAATTCCTTTCTCCGGATCAACAATTGAAGGGACACCGATACCGATACCATCTACCTGCTCATTCATCATATTCCGAATAAGCTGGGAAAGCTGGTTTAGCACAGTAGAAGCATCTTGCTGAGCTAAACATGGAACCGACACTTTATTCAAGCAGTTCCCTTTTTCCACTTGGGCTATTCGAATATTGGTTCCTCCTAAATCTATTGACAGTTTCATAGTATATAACATTAAGGTGTTCAACATGTGCAAAATTAAGAAAATGCTTTTTTTTCAGTATTCCCAATTGCGCATATAAATCTTCATTTTGCGCAAACATTACTGTCAATCAAATATTCCACCAAATCTTTTCCTCCAGGTTCACTGACAAAATCGATAAAAACAATACCGCAATTCCGGCTATTCTTTTGTTTTAAATAGTCAGCAATAGGCTTGTTCACCTTATCAGCAAAGACTTTAGGGGTTCCCAAGGGCAGCCCCGTCGCACTTACAAAAGTAATTCCCCACCGACGTGAGGAAACCGGCTCAGCAGACATCCCTTCAATATTACGGACACAAACCCCTACCTTCTTCCCGGCCTCCTCACCCGATTCATATTGATATTCATCTTCGAGCAAAGCCACTCCTTCCTTACCATCTTTATTGCGAAGAGTGAGCAGGCAAGTACTGTCATCCTCCCAACCTACACATGCTGCTCCAGGATAATTATCCATAGCATGATCCCTATGCAGGAAAAGAATCTTTCCACGGCAATCTTTCAGCGTCAGTTCAGGGCGAAAGTCCATCACGAAATAACTTTGATACTCAGGGCTGCTTAAAGAAACGGACAGCAGAGAAGCATAATCCCGCAATTCTCCCCCTTCCTTTTTCAAGGAAACAATCAAAGTCTCAGAAGGATATGTTTGCAGAAAGTGTATAAAAGCAGGTAAAACATCATCTTCCCAATATATATCCTGAAAGGCATGACTGTGAAACACCCCCAGTTTATTACCCTTCTTTTCCAAACGGATATCGAAAGCACGGATGCCTTGCCGTAATTGAGCGGGAATATCTGTTGCTTGTGTTTTCAACATATGCCCTCCTTTGATACTACCGCTATCGTGTGAACCAGGAATAGAAATCTTACATATAGGAAGCGTATCATGGAGAATCCTCATCCACTCAGGCCGCAGTGCAACCTCATCCCGCGCCTCCGCACAAGTATCCTGCAATCTGGAAGCTGTAGCACAAACCGGAGCATTCAATAGAAATATGGTCAAAGCTAATACAACAACTGTTCTTAATCTGTTTCTCTTCATAGTATATTGCTTTTAAGTTTACTGCATGCAAATGTAGAGGGTTCATTCTTTTCCCTCATCCTAAATTGCGTATTTAGTTCTTCATTTTGCGCAAACATCGAAAGCAACATATAGTAACATCTGAGCCAAACGTAATGTACCTTTTCATTACATAAATGTACCTAACGAAAAATGCCATACATTCTCCGTACTGCGTATCTCATCCCAGACGAAGCCCTCCCAAGAAAAGGATTTCAACTCCTCAGGACACTCCAGACGGTTCTTGACAATAAAACGCGTCATCTCTCCGCGACACATCTTGGCATAGATAACGACAGTCTTCGGCTGTCCGGCCTTCCAAACTTGAAACTCGGGCGTAATAACACGCACCTCTTGCTCCACCCGCTTCCAGTCGAACAAATCTTTCATTTCAGCACTTGCCAAATTAATGAGAACACCGCCACAGTTTTTAATTTCCTCTATGAAGTAATCCGTCAACAAAGGCTTCCAATAATCAAACATGGATATTCCACCTTTTTCGGGCAAACGGACATCTCCTTCCAAACGATAGGGTTTGATACCGTCCAGCGGGCGAAGCAACCCATAAAGAAAAGAAGTGATACGCAGATGTTCTTGCGCATAACGAAAATCCTCCGCTGAAAAATCTTTCGGAAGAATGCGTTTAAAAACAGCTCCCGTGTAGGCGCAAACGGCTGGCATCGAACGATTCTCCTCCGAACAGAAATCATGAAAACGCAAACGGTTCTCGGCAGCAATTTTGGTATTCACCCGAAGAAGCCTTTCCAATTCGGATACTGAATACTGCGACATTTCCAACGCATTCCGCACAGCCTCCGTTTCGAATTTCGGGACTGTGACTTCGGGCACGACAACAGAGCAGCGCGCTGCCATGGTCTTTGCACAAGAGATAAAAACAAGCATAGCGATATTTTTTAATGGATACAAAAATAAAGTTTTTTAGTGGAGAATACATATACTTATAAAGTTTTTCCGCAGAATTCACCTCCGTTTCAAGAGTTTTTCATACCTTTACACCTTGTTGGAGAAAAGTGCACGTATTGCCCCCCTCTACTCCCCCAACATCTTGAGATAGAAAAAGAAAAAATAATATATAAAATGACTCACAAATGGAATTATCAACCCATTACACCCGAACAGGCAGAAGCAAGCCAACAACTGGCCCAAGAATTGGGAATTAGCCCAATATTGGGAAAATTGCTGGTGGAGCGGGGAATAACAACGGCAGCGGATGCCCGGAAGTTTTTCCGCCCCCAACTACCGGACTTATACGACCCATTCCTGATGAAGGATATGGATATAGCCGTAGAGCGCCTGAACAAGGCAATGGGAAAGAAAGAGCGCATTCTTGTTTATGGAGATTATGACGTAGACGGTACCACGGCTGTGGCATTGGTCTACAAGTTTATTCAACAGTTCTATTCGAACATCGACTACTATATCCCCGACCGTTACAATGAGGGGTATGGAGTTTCAATCCAAGGAGTAGACTATGCCGCAGAGAGTGGTGTAGGTTTGATTATTGTATTGGACTGCGGTATCAAAGCCGTCGAAGAAATCACATACGCCAAGGAGAAAGGCATTGATTTCATCATCTGCGACCATCATGTCCCCGATGATGTACTGCCCCCTGCTGTAGCCATTCTGAATGCCAAACGGGAAGACAACACCTATCCTTATGAACATCTGTCCGGATGCGGTGTAGGCTTTAAGTTCATGCAGGCATTTGCCCTCAACAACGGTATCGAGTTCCATCACCTTATCCCTTTACTGGACCTCTGCGCCGTCAGTATCGCATCGGATATTGTCCCCATTATGGGTGAAAACCGCATTCTCGCCTACCACGGTTTGAAGCAGTTGAACAGTAATCCCAGCGTAGGCCTGAAAGCAATCATTGATGTCTGCGGACTGACGGACAAGGACATCACCGTCAGTGACATTGTATTCAAAATAGGTCCCCGCATCAACGCCTCCGGACGTATCCAGAACGGGAAAGAAGCTGTTGACTTGCTTACTGAAAAAGATTTCTCTCTTGCCCTGGAGAAAGCCGGACAAATCAACCAATACAACGAGACACGCAAGGACTTGGACAAGACCATGACCGAGGAGGCCAACAAGATTGTAGCTGACCTGGACGGACTTGCCGACCGACGTTCCATCGTATTGTACAATGAAGACTGGCATAAAGGCGTCATCGGCATCGTAGCCTCCCGGCTGACGGAAATCTATTACCGGCCGGCAGTAGTACTGACACGTACGGATGACATGGCAACCGGTTCTGCCCGTTCCGTCTCCGGATTCGATGTCTACAAAGCCATTGAATACTGCCGCGACCTTCTGGAAAACTTCGGAGGTCATACCTACGCCGCCGGTCTTTCCATGAAGGTGGAAAATGTACCGGCCTTTATCGAACGCTTCGAAGAGTTCGTATCACAAAATATCCTGCCGGAACAGACATGCGCCGTCATCGACATCAATGCCGAGATTGATTTCAGAGACATCACTCCGAAATTCTTCAGCGACTTGAAGAAATTCAATCCATTCGGACCGGACAATGCCAAACCCATTTTCTGTACGCACAATGTCTATGATTATGGTACCAGCAAAGTCGTAGGCCGCGACCAGGAACATATCAAGCTAGAACTGGTGGATAATAAATCGAACAATGTAATGAACGGCATCGCTTTCGGGCAAAGTTCCCACGTACGCTTCATCAAGACCAAACGTTCCTTCGACATCTGCTATTCCATTGAAGAGAATACCCATAAGAGGGGTGAAGTGCAGTTGCAGATTGAAGACATAAAGCCGAACTGAAAGCCTCTCCCCTAACCCCTCCCCCACAGGGAGGGGAATAAGAATAGTCTCCTTATATTAAGGAAATGATGAAAATTGGTTGATGCTATAAGATTAGTAATCACTACTATTAGCATAGAGAAGGAAAGAATATCAATTCAACGATAAGAAGTAGCAAGAAAGTTCAATAAGACCATGAGCAGCAGTAGTAACTTCAAAACTCCCCTCCCTATGGGGGAGGGATTGGGGGTGAGGCTTCTGAAGCAATACTGGGGATACGATACCTTCCGGGGAATCCAGGAAGATATCATCAACAGCATTACCGAGGGACGGGACACTTTGGGACTAATGCCCACGGGAGGAGGAAAATCCATCACTTTCCAAGTTCCGGCACTTGCTAAAGAAGGACTTTGCCTGGTCATCACTCCGTTGATTGCCCTCATGAAAGACCAGGTACAAAACCTGAAAAAGCGGGGAATCAAGGCGCTTGCCATCTACTCAGGCATGAGCAGGCAGGAAATCATCGTCACACTGGAGAACTGTATATTCGGCAATTTCAAGTTCCTCTATATCTCCCCCGAAAGGCTCGATACTGAAATCTTCCGCACCAAACTGCAGAAGATGAAAATCAGTATGATTACGGTAGACGAAAGCCACTGCATATCGCAATGGGGCTACGACTTCCGTCCTGCCTATCTGAAGATAGCCGAGATACGCACACTGCTACCCGGTGTACCCGTGCTGGCACTGACAGCCACTGCCACTCCGGAAGTAGTGAAAGATATCCAGGCCCGTCTGCATTTCCGTGAGGAAAATGTGTTCTGCATGAGTTTCGAGCGCAAAAATCTCGCCTATATCGTCCGTAAAACGGAAAACAAGACGGGAGAGCTGTTGCACATCCTGCGCCGTATGCCCGGAAGCGCCATCATCTATGTGCGCAACCGTCGCCGTACCAAGGAAATTACCGAACTGCTGCACAACGAAGACATCACCGCCGATTTCTACCATGCCGGACTGGATGACGCCACCAAAGACATCCGCCAACAACGCTGGCAAACAGGAGAAAGCCGTGTCATGGTCGCCACCAATGCATTCGGTATGGGTATCGACAAACCGGATGTACGGATTGTCATCCACATGGATCTGCCCGATTCCATAGAAGCCTACTTCCAGGAAGCAGGACGTGCCGGAAGGGACGGACAAAAAGCCTACGCGGTCGTCCTTTACGCCAAGTCGGATAAGGCAACACTGCACAAACGCATTCCCGACACCTTTCCTGAAAAAGAATATATAAAGGAAGTATATGAGCATCTTCAATACTATTACCAGATGGCAATGGGAGATGGACAAGGCTGTGTACGCGAGTTCAATATAGAAGACTTTTGCCGAAAGTTCAAGTACTTCCCCGTTCCCGTGGACAGTGCCTTGAAGATTCTGACACAAGCGGGATACTTGGAATATACAGACGAACAAGACAATGCATCCCGGCTACTGTTCACTATCCGTCGAGACGAACTTTATAAACTGAGAGAGCTCGGCGAAGATATGGACAAACTCATCCAAACCATTCTCCGCTCCTATACCGGGGTCTTCACAGACCATGCTTTCATCAATGAAGATTCACTGGCCATACGCACTGGACTCACACGCCGGCAAGTGTATGAACAGCTCATCCACCTAGCCAAGCTACGTATCGTCAGTTACATCCCCCGCAAAAAGACACCATATATAATATACACGCGAGAGAGGGTTGAAATGCGCCACCTGCAAATCTCTCCCGCCGTGTACGAGGAACGCAAAGAGCGGTATGAGAAACGCATAAGTGCCATGCTGGATTACGTGAGCAGCGATACCGTGTGCCGTAGTCGAATGCTGCTACACTACTTCGGAGAGAAGAACGAGCATAACTGCGGGCAGTGCGACACTTGCATCAATTTGAAGAACAAGAAACCTTCCGGCCACCTTTCGGAAAAGGAACTTTCTGAAAAGATTCTTCAAGCCCTATCTGATAAACGACAAACTCCAGCCACTTTGGCAGAACAGATAGCAGACGATAAAAACATGCTCATCGATGTGTTACATGGATTGTTGGACGAAGGCAAGGTAATTGCTGTCAACGGAATGCTTCAAATCAAAAAATAATTCATTACTTTTGCCGTTGGAAAAGAATGTCCTGCCGCTGAGAGGAACATCTCCTATCAGCCATGCCCCTCCTTTTCCTTTTTAATTTTTAATTCTTTAATTTTAATCACCTATGGGATTCTTTAAATCTTTTTTCTCCGGCAAGTCAGACAGTCCGGCAAATGAGAAACAAAAAAACGAACAGAAGAATTTTGAGATATTCAAGTATGACGGTATGCGCGCACAACGCATGGGCCGTACAGACTACGCCATCAAATGCTTCACTGAAGCCCTTGCCATTCAGGAAGACTTCGAGACCATGGGATATCTCGCCCAAGTCTACACCCAGACCAGCGAACTGGACGAGGCGCACAAACTACTGGAACGCATGACCGAAATAGAGCCGGAACATATCTCCACCTACCTCAGTCTTGCCAACGTATGCTACATGCAGGAAGACTATCCCGCCATGGCAGGAGCGGCAAAGAAGGCTATCGAAATAGAAGAGGGCAACGCCATGGCACATTACCTGCTCGGCAAAGCAGACAATGGGCAAGGGGACGGCATCATGTGCATCGCCCATCTTACGAAAGCCATCGTACTGAAAGATGATTTCATCGAAGCACGTCTGCTCCGTGCCGAAGCCCTGGTCCAAATGCAGCAATACAAGGAAGCGATGGAAGACATAGACACCATTCTGGCACAAGACCCGGAAGACGAAAGTGCCATCTTGCTCCGCGGAAAGATAGAAGAAGCTACGGGAGACAAAGAAAAAGCAGAAAGCAGCTATCAGAAAGTGACGGAGTTGAATCCCTTCAACGAACAAGCCTTCCTCTACTTAGGACAGCTTTACATCACCCAAAACAAACTGGCAGAAGCCATCGAGCTCTTTACGGAAGCCACAGAACTGAACCCTAATTTCGCAGAGGCCTATCATGAGCGCGGACGTGCCAAGTTGCTGAACGGCGACAAGGAAGGTTCTGCAGAAGACATGAAGAAAGGACTGGAACTCAATCCTAAAGAGATACAGAACTTTAACGGACAATATGGTAACCAACCGGGGGGAAGTACCGGTAATATCCTGGGATTATGACAAATTCAATTATTGCCGCCAATGAAACGAAATTTATTTCTATCAGTACTTTTTGTACTGATGTTCGCACCTGCCCATGCACAGCAAGTGAACATATTGTCCTATAACGTACATAATTGCATAGGTATGGACAAGGAGTACAATTACCGGCGCATTGCCAATGTTATCAGTCAAACTTCTCCGGACATAGTCGCCCTGCAGGAACTTGACAGTGTAACGGTGCGCAACAAAGGAATCCATGCTCTCGGAGAACTAGAAAAACTGACCGGAATGCACGGGACTTATGCAGCAGCCATTCCTTTTCAGGGTGGAAGCTACGGCATCGGAATCCTCTCCAGAGAGATACCCATAAAATACAAAATCATTCCAATGCCCGGACGGGAAGAAAAACGTACCCTCATTATTGCAGAATTTAAAGATTATGTATTTTGTGCCACACACCAGTCCCTCACTCCAGAAGACCAGCTCCTTGCCGTACCATTGATAGAAAAAGCCTTGCAAAACGTCGATAAGCCCATCTTTATGGCAGGCGACATGAACTCTGCACCAGCAAGCGTTCCCCAGCTGGAATTGGCAAAACATTTTGCCACCCTCAATGACACAACCTCTTATACTTTCCCGGCAGACCGTCCCAACCGATGTATAGACTACATCTACGGCTATTCCAAGAATGGGTATCGGTTTGACGTACAATACCGGAAAGTCATAGAAGACACCATTTCATCCGACCATCGTCCGGTTCAAGTCATTGTACAAGTTAAAGGGAAATAAGTTAAATTGCTACTATCCCTAAAAAAAACATTGTTTTTTGTTTGTATATAAAAGAAAAGCATTACTTTTGTCACGTAATTCAAAAACAGAGAATACAAGTATGAAGTCATTTACTTATGCATATTACTTCTTTTTTTACTTTTACTTTAGCCAGAAAGTAGAGCGGGAGTTTGTATGTATCAAGTGACAGTGATGCTTAAGGACTGAATAGAGAAACAAGTAAATATACAGAATCCCGCTCCATCGTATGGAAGCGGGATTTTTTTTATAGCATAACCAAGAAAATAAAAATAATGAAAAAGGTAGCCATTCAAGGAACATTAGGCTCGTATCACGACATCGCCGCACACAAGTACTTCGAAGGAGAAGAAATAGAGTTAATCTGTTGCGCCAACTTTGAAGACGTGTTCGGTGCCATCAAAAAAGACAGTCAGACCATAGGAATGCTGGCGATAGAAAACACCATTGCAGGTAGTTTGCTGCATAACAATGAGCTATTACGCCAAAGTGGCGCACAGATTGTCGGCGAGTACAAGCTGCGTATTTCCCATAGTTTTGTCTGCCTGCCCGATGAAGACTGGGATGATATTACCGAAGTCAACTCCCACCCTATCGCCCTGATGCAATGCCGTGAATTCCTGGGACAACACCCCGGAATCAAAGTGGTGGAAGGCGAAGATACCGCCCGCAGTGCCGAAATCATCCAACAGGAACATCTGAAAGGCCATGCAGCTATCTGCTCCAAAGCTGCTGCAGAGCGTTATGGCATGAAGGTCCTGCAGGAAGGTATCGAAACCAACAAACATAACTTCACCCGTTTCCTGGTCGTAGCCGACCCTTGGCAAGTAGATGAACTGAACCGGCATCGCAGCAAGGACGTCAACAAGGCAAGCATGGTATTCACACTTCCCCATACTGAAGGAAGCCTTTCCCAAGTATTGTCTATTTTGTCTTTCTACCGCATCAACCTGACCAAGATACAATCACTGCCCATCATCGGGCGTGAATGGGAATACCAGTTTTACGTAGATGTCGTCTTCGACAATGTACTGAGATATAAACAATCCATTGCGGCCATCACACCGCTGACCAAAGAGCTGAAAATATTAGGAGAATATGAAGATGGAAAATCAAACGTGTAGAATAAAGCCTGCCGACCGCCTGGCAAGCGTAAGCGAATACTACTTCTCGAAGAAGCTGAAAGAAGTGGCACAAATGAATGCCGAAGGAATGGATGTCATCAGCCTGGGAATCGGAAGCCCCGACATGCCGCCTTCCGAAAAGACAATCCGGACACTTTGCGAAGCTGCCTGCAATCCGGACGGACATGGTTACATGCCCTACGTAGGTATCCCCGAACTGCGCCGCGGTTTTGCGGACTGGTACCAAAAATGGTACGGTGTAGCATTGAATCCCAACACAGAGATACAACCGCTCATCGGCTCCAAAGAAGGCATCCTGCACGTGACGCTGGCCTTTGTCAACCCCGGTGAACAAGTATTGGTTCCCAATCCCGGCTATCCCACCTATACTTCATTAAGCAAGATTCTGGGTGCCGAGGTCGTGAACTATAACTTGAAAGAAGAAAACGGCTGGATGCCCGACTTCGACGAACTGGAACGG
The DNA here is from genome assembly GCF_025147485.1 of Bacteroides uniformis. Classification (NCBI taxonomy): domain Bacteria; kingdom Pseudomonadati; phylum Bacteroidota; class Bacteroidia; order Bacteroidales; family Bacteroidaceae; genus Bacteroides; species Bacteroides uniformis. The sequence continues at coordinate 184,471 of NZ_CP102263.1, forward strand.
ATGGACATGAGCCGTGTAAAACTGATGTGGACCAACTATCCCAATATGCCCACCGGGGCGAACGCAACACCGGAACTGTACCGGAAACTGGTGGACTTCGCACGCCGCAAGGACATCGTCATCGTAAACGACAACCCCTACAGTTTCATCCTGAACGAACATCCTATCAGCATCCTCAGCATTCCGGGTGCCAAAGAGTGCTGCATAGAATTCAATTCCATGAGCAAAAGCCACAACATGCCGGGCTGGCGTATCGGCATGCTTGCCTCGAATGCCGACTTCGTGCAATGGATATTGAAAGTAAAAAGCAACATCGACAGCGGTATGTTCCGTGCCATGCAACTGGCAGCCGCCACTGCCCTGGAAGCAGAGCAAGACTGGTATGACGGCAACAACGCGAATTACCGCAACCGCCGTCAGTTGGCAGGAGAAATTATGCATACCTTGGGTTGCACCTACGACGAAAACCAGGTAGGCATGTTCCTCTGGGGCAAAATCCCCGACAGCTGTACAGACGTGGAAGAACTGACTGAACACGTGCTGCATAAAGCCAGAGTGTTCATTACTCCCGGGTTTATCTTCGGAAGTAACGGGAAACGGTATATCCGCATCTCCCTCTGCTGTAAGGACAATAAACTGGCAGAAGCATTGAAGCGTATCAAGGACATGAAATAAATGCTTACAAGTAAGAGATGAACACCCTAAAGCCGGAATCCCGTTTACTAAAACTCCACCGGAGATTTACTAAAACGGGAGGAACGATTTAGTAAATCTTCTCCGACGTTTTACTAAATCTCCGGGACCTTGCTCAGAAAGTCTTCTGAAAAGGAGGAAACGTCACAAGGAAGAAAAAGCATAATTAAAGAATATTATTAAACAAATAAAGAATATGGAACTCGAATTAGAACCTATCACATTACCTGGTGTTGAAGACAAACGCCCTATGGTAATAGCCGGCCCCTGCAGTGCCGAAACCGAAGAACAAGTAATGAGCACCGCCAAACAATTGGCAGACAAAGGCCTCAAGCTATTCCGTGCCGGCATCTGGAAACCGCGCACCAAACCGGGCGGCTTCGAAGGAGTAGGCGTAGACGGCCTTGCATGGCTGAAGGAGGTAAAGAAAGAAACCGGCATGTACGTTTCAACAGAAGTAGCTACCGCCAAACATGTATACGAATGCCTGAAGGCTGGAATTGACCTTCTTTGGGTAGGTGCACGTACCACCGCCAATCCTTTCGCCGTACAGGAAATTGCCGATGCACTGAAAGGCGTAGATATCCCGGTACTGGTGAAGAATCCGGTAAATCCTGACCTGGAGCTGTGGATTGGAGCTTTGGAACGTATCAACAATGCAGGCTTGAAACGTCTGGGTGCCATCCATCGCGGATTCAGCAGCTATGACAAAAAGCTCTACCGTAACTTGCCCCAATGGCATATCCCCATTGAGCTGCGCCGCCGAATTCCCAACCTTCCTATTATCTGTGACCCCAGCCACATAGGTGGAAAGCGCGAACTGGTTGCTCCACTCTGCCAGCAAGCTATGGATTTGGGCTTCAACGGACTGATTATCGAGAGCCACTGCAACCCGGACTGTGCCTGGAGCGATGCAGCCCAGCAAGTCACCCCGGATGTGCTGGATTACATCCTCAACCTGCTGGTCATCCGCAAGGAAACACAAAGCACCGAGAACCTCAGCGAATTGCGCAAGCAGATAGACGAATGCGACAACAATCTTATTCAGGAGCTGGCCAAACGGATGCGTGTGGCACGTGAAATCGGTACATACAAAAAAGAGCATGACATGACCATCCTGCAAACCGGACGCTACAACGAAATCCTCGAGAAACGCGGCTCGCAAGGCGCATTGTGTGGCATGGATGCTGAATTCATCAAAAAGGTATTTGAGGCGATACACGAAGAGAGTGTAAGACAGCAGATGGAAATTATAAATAAGTAATTGGCACATTAAACATCATGAGAATATTAATACTTGGAGCCGGGAAAATGGGCTCTTTCTTCACAGACATCCTGAGTTTCCAGCACGAGACGGCTGTGTTCGACGTCAATCCGCACCAACTGCGTTTTGTCTACAACACCTACCGCTTCACCACACTGGAAGAAATCAAGGACTTCGAGCCGGAGCTGGTCATCAATGCCGTTACGGTGAAATACACGCTGGACGCTTTCCGCCAAGTGCTGCCGGTACTGCCCAAAGACTGCATTATCAGCGACATCGCTTCGGTAAAGACCGGATTGAAGAAATTCTACGATGAAAGCGGCTTCCGCTACGTGTCGACGCATCCTATGTTCGGTCCCACTTTTGCCAGCCTCAACAATCTGAATACGGAGAATGCCATCATCATCAGCGAAGGCGACCACTTGGGGAAAATCTTCTTCAAGGACCTCTACCAGACCATGAAGCTGAACATCTTTGAATATACCTTCGACGAGCATGATGAGACTGTGGCATACTCCTTATCCATTCCGTTTGTATCCACTTTCGTGTTTGCAGCGGTAATGAAACACCAGGAAGCTCCGGGCACCACCTTCAAAAAGCACATGGCCATTGCCAAAGGCCTGCTGAGTGAAGACGACTACCTGCTCCAGGAAATTCTCTTCAATCCGCGCACCCCCTCACAAGTGGAGAACATCCGCCTGGAACTGAAGAACCTGCTGGAAATCATCAGCAATAAGGATGCAGAAGGCATGAAGAAGTATCTGACTAAAATCAGGGAAAAGATTAGATAAACAATCAACAAGTGTGTGCCTCGATGCCAAGGTACACACTTTTATCCCAACTAAACACCCCGGATGAAAAAGACAGTCACCACCTCAGGCTATCCGTCGAAGTAGCCCTTTGAAGAGGTGCATGAATCACCGGAAATCCTAACAGTTGACACTAAAAGACAAAAAAATGTCTCCGGTACCATTTTCAAAAGCGGGTGCAAAAATATCACTTTTTTCAAGATGAAAATATCCTTTTTATCTTTTTATTACAATCTGCCAACTTCCTTTTCTATCTCCTCTCACCCTTGTACTCACTTGCTAGACAACACAAAACAGATATATAAAATAATAATTACATTAAACTTCCAGTGTATAGAATAAAAAGACGCCGTTAATTATTTTTAATTTTAGCAACTATATTTTACGATTAAAATGCATTTGTATTATTTTTGTATAAATAACACGTGGCAATTAAATTGCCATTAGACAATATACTACTTGAAAAATCAGGTTATGAAAATTTTTCTAGATAAAAGATGCATAATCAATTTATGTTTCCTTTTTTTATATTTAAGTTCGGCTTTTGCCACAGCAACCATAGTCGGCAAACACCGCAGATTACTTATTATAAACTCGTACAATGAAAGCGCACCCTGGAGCCAAGAACTTATAACTCCCATCCTGCTGCAAACATCTCCTATAGAGGACATCACAGCCGATGTAGTACACATGAACGGGACGTTCATTCGTAATGACTCATTGTATATCCGGATGGAGAATGGCATTTTCGAACGTTTCCAGGATAAGAAACCCGATTATCTTGTACTTCTCGGCAACATGGCTTTTACTTTAAGGGAACGTATTTTGAGTGAGTGGGGAAATATTCCAATAGTATTGATCGGCAACGAAGACACGTATGCTCCACGGGAATATTATTTCACCGGACGTCCTATACACATTTCCAATGCCATCACATCTCCTCTGGTTGACCTGCAGCCGCAATACAACTTTACTTTTATCGAAACGCCGTATATGTACAAAGAGACCATCGACATGATGGTACAGATGCTGCCAAAAATGAAAACGATTGTATTCGCAGCAGATGAACTCTATCATAACCAAGACTTGGACCGGCTTATTCATGCCTATATAACGTCAAAGTATCCAAACCTCCACTATGAACGCTTAATAGGTAATGAAAGAAACCAAAACGAATTACAGGCATATCTGCTAAATGATGAACCGGAGACGGGTATGCTATTTTCCACATGGTTTTACGAGCGTAAGAATCTACTCGGTTTTCCTACACTCATCAGTGGAGACTTTCAGTTAGTTGCATCATCGCCTCAACCCGTATTTGCATTAAGGAATGCCTATGTGGGTAAAGAGGGGTTTGCGGGAGGATATTTCTATGACCGCATGGAAGTGCAAAACGCGCTTTCTTCAGCCCTCAAACAGATATTTGCAGGAGAGGATGCACGGAATATCCCATTTACATATAGCAAGAAATCCTATCCCTTCATCAACTACCAGCAACTGCAGATGGACGGTCTGGACACCACACTCTGTCCTAAAGACTCGGTATTCATCAATAAACCGCTTACATTCTGGCAGAAGTATCAATGGTGGATTATTTGCGGAGTAGTGTTGATACTCTCACTACTTATCATAGCTTTAGTCATTTACCGGTTCCAGCAAAAGAAAATCACCTTGCTAAGTGCCCATGATACCCTTTTACGTAATATGCCGATATCTTATACTCAAATAGAGGTTTTCTTCGACAAAACGGGACAGATAGCAGATATGAGCTATCGATGCGGCAATATTATTTTCAACGACCAGTTTACGCCAACTACCGATGGTTCACAGAAAAATGCCTTCTCCCAAATAGAGCACCTGACACATTTCATGGAAATGGTATTCCAAGAAAAGCAAACGGTAACATTTACTCATTACTTCAAACAAACAAACAGCTTTTACGAATTCATTCTTTGCCCGGCATCCCAAAAACACACTTTGGATGTCTTTGCCGTAGATATTACAGCGCGCAAAGATGCCGAAAACACATTGCGAGAGATTAATAAAAAACTGGAAATGACATTGGGCATAGCACGCATCATACCATGGCGCTGGGATTTAAAGGAGGGTCTGATTTATTGCGAAGCACAAAAGATATTAGACCACATGAACTTTACAAAGGAGAAGAACTCTACAGTCCAAGTAGATATTATCAAGGCGTCAGAATATTTCCGAAAGATACACCCGGAAGACTTCGAACGTATGCACCATGTACATGAAAATCTCATTTCAGGCAAGTTGCAGCATATCAAAGAAGAATATCGTATCATCACCGAAGTAGAAGGGCGAAAAATAACAGATTGGATGGAAACCAACGCAGTAATTGACCAGCGCGACAAGAACGGCTATCCAATATCGCTTGTCGGCTCCCTTTTACTGATAACAGAACGCAAGAGGCAAGAAGAAGCGCTTATCCGAGCACGAGAAAAAGCCCAAGAATCCGACCGGCTGAAATCTGCATTTCTAGCCAATATGAGCCACGAGATACGTACCCCCTTGAATGCCATCGTAGGATTCTCCAGCCTGCTGACTGCAACCGAAAACGAAACCGAACGCAAAGAGTTCATCAGTATCATAGAAACCAACAACCAGTTGCTATTGCAACTGGTAAGTAACATCCTGGATCTTTCAAAAATAGAAGCAAATACACTGGAATTCAATTATCAGAATGTCGACTTAAATCAGTTGGCAAAAGATGTGGAAAACACTGTACGAGGCAGACTGCAAACAGGTGTTGCCCTACAATTCGTTCCTGAAGTACCAGTTTGTTATGTACAGACAGAACATAACCGTCTCTCTCAAGTCCTCATCAACCTGCTGGTCAACGCTGCAAAATTCACAGAGAAAGGTGAGATTATGTTTGGATACAAAATCCGTGGAGAAGAACTCTATTTCTACGTAAAAGATACGGGCATAGGCATATCACTAGAGAATCAGAAGAAAATATTTGAACGGTTTACCAAAGTAAACACCTTTATACAAGGAACGGGATTAGGGCTCTCAATATGCAAAAACATTGTCACAAAAATGAAAGGACGCATCGGAGTAGAATCCGAAGGAGAAGGTAAAGGAAGTACTTTCTGGTTTACAATACCTTATAAACCGAAAGAGGCCCAAAAGGAAAATAATCTAACTTTAATGCCTCTTCTGAACGAGAGAAGCAAGGAAAAGCCTATAATCCTGATAGCAGAGGACAACGAAAGCAACTATATGCTGTTCAAGTCTATCCTACAGAAAGATTATGAGTTGGTTCATGCTTGGGATGGGGAGGAAGCCGTGGAACTCCATCAGAAGTTTCATCCGCATGTGGTCATCATGGACATCAATATGCCTAAAATGGATGGATATGAAGCTACTCGCGAAATACGTAAAGTATCCAAAACGGTACCTATCATTGCAGTAACGGCATACTCCTTTGCTTCGGACAAAGAAAAGATTATGCAGAATGGCTTTAACGGATATATGTCCAAGCCGGTTGACATACAAAGATTGAAAGAAAAACTCGACTATACAATCCACGGGAATTTTATGATGATGTAGAGTTCCGGTCTGCTCTTTCCTATATGATATTTTTTGATTATCCAAGAAATATCATGTACTTTTGCACAAGTTAGAAAAGAGACAATGATAGACCAACCCACCATAGACCGCATACTTGATGCCGCACAGATATACGATGTCGTATCAGACTTTGTCACCCTGCGCAAACGCGGTGTGAACTATGTAGGTCTGTGCCCTTTCCACGATGACAAAACCCCTTCCTTCTATGTATCCCCCGCCAAAGGGCTCTGCAAGTGTTTTGCCTGCGGAAAAGGAGGAAATGCAGTGCATTTCATCATGGAGCACGAACAGATGTCTTATCCCGAGGCGCTGAAATATCTCGCAAAAAAATACGGCATTGAAATCAAAGAACGCGAACTATCCAGCGAGGAGAAGATAGCACAGGGTGAACGGGAAAGCCTCTTCATTGTGAACAACTTTGCCCGTGACTACTTCCAGAATATCCTAAAGAACCACGTAGACGGACGGAGTATCGGCATGGCCTATTTCCGCAGCCGCGGCTTCCGGGATGACATCATCGAGAAGTTCCAGTTGGGCTATTGTACCGAGAGCCACGATGCCCTTGCCCAGGAAGCTTTGAAGAAAGGCTATAAAAAGGATTATCTTGTCAAGACCGGCCTCTGCTACGAGACGGACGACCACCGACTGCGAGACCGCTTCTGGGGGCGCGTCATCTTTCCGGTACACACTCTCTCCGGCAAGGTGGTGGCTTTTGGGGGACGTGTGCTTGCCGGCGCCACCAAAGGCGTCAAGGTGAAGTACGTCAACTCGCCTGAATCGGAGATTTACCATAAAAGCAATGAACTGTACGGCATATATTTTGCCAAACAAGCCATTGTGAAACAAGACCGTTGTTTTCTGGTCGAAGGTTATACAGACGTCATTTCCATGCACCAATCGGGCATAGAGAATGTGGTTGCCTCTTCGGGCACAGCATTGACATCCGGACAAATCCGGATGATTCATCGTTTCACCAACAATATGACAGTGCTCTACGACGGTGACGCTGCCGGTATAAAGGCCTCTATCCGAGGTATTGATATGTTGCTGGAAGAAGGCATGAACGTCAAAGTCTGCCTCCTGCCCGATGGTGACGACCCGGACTCCTTTGCACGCAAACACAATGCGACGGAGTTCCAGGCCTTCATACAAGAGAATGAAACGGACTTTATCCGCTTCAAAACCAATCTGTTGCTGGAAGATGCTGGAAAAGACCCCATCAAGCGTGCCGAGCTTATCGGAAACCTTGTGCAGAGCATTTCCATCATTCCCGAAGCCATTGTGCGTGATGTCTATATCAAGGAGTGCGCCCAATTATTGCACGTAGAAGATAAACTGCTGGTTTCTGAGGTTGCCAAGCGTCGCGAAAAGCAAGCCGAGCAACAAGCTGAGCGAGCAGAACGTGAGCGTCGGTCGGCCAATGCCGCAAGAGCCAATGCAGAAACGGGGGTCAATGGCAGTCATACTGCAGCTACCAACCCCGACGCACAACAAGCTGGCTATCCGTCCCAATCACTGCCTGCCGGTCTCCCTTCCGAAACACCTCCACCTTTTCCACCCGAGGAAGAATATGTATCCTTCATCCCGCAGGAGGGCAAGGAGGGCCAGGAGTTCTATAAATACGAACGACTTATTCTGAAGATGGTAGTGCTCTATGGTGAGCGGGTGATGTGCAATGTCACCAATGAAGAGGGGCAGGAAACCCCTATCACTGTAACTGAATATATAGTCAATGATTTAAAAGAAGACGAACTTGCCTTCCACAATCCGCTTCACCGGCAAATCCTGACAGAGGCTGCCGAACGTATCCACAATGAGGGTTTTACCGCCGAACGGTATTTTGTGGCGCATCCCGACCCCGTCATCAGCAAGCTGAGTGTGGAGCTTATCAGCAACCGCTATCAGTTAAGGAAATCACAGATAGAACAAATGGTAACGGACGAAGAACGCCTCTATGAGCTAATTCCACGGTTAATGATAAACTTCAAATATGCCATCGTCTGCGAAGAATTGAAGCATACCCTATTTGCGTTACAGAACCCTGCCATAGCCAATGATGAAACCCAGTGTAACAGCATCATGGAGCGCTACAACGAATTGAACAAAGTAAAAAGCATCATGGCAAAGCGGCTGGGAGACAGAGTCATCCTGAATTTTTAAATTCAATTCGGGGAGTTCTCCGTCAAGAATTATGCCTGATTAAATTCATAAATTCCTCGCGAGTCTTCGCTTGGTTGAATGCTCCGGTAAAATCGGATGTAGTGGTAATGGAGTTCTGTTTCTCTACTCCGCGCATCTGCATGCACATGTGTTTGGCTTCCACAACAACCATAACCCCCAGCGGATTCAGCGTCTCCTGAATACACTCTTTTATTTGGAGAGTCATACGTTCCTGCACTTGCAGGCGGTGAGAGAAAATATCCACTACGCGGGCTATCTTGCTCAGTCCGGTAATGTAGCCGTTAGGAATATATGCCACATGTGCCTTTCCGTAGAAGGGAAGCATGTGATGTTCGCAAAGCGAGAAGAAGTCAATGTCTTTCACAATCACCATCTGACTGTATTCCTCTTGAAATTTGGCCGAACGGAGTACCTCGTGCGGGTCCATATGATACCCTTTCGTCAACGACAACATGGCCTTCGCCACCCGTTCAGGTGTCTTCTGCAAACCTTCACGTCCGGCATCTTCACCCAACAGAGTAAGGATGCGGTGATAATGTTCCTTCAATTCATCTAATGAAGGAGATACAATTTCTTCTTTTCCTAACATGATAATTCTTTATAAGGGGATGTTTATCTGCTCTTTCACGATAGAAACTTCCTTGAATACACCAGTAGCCCGCAACTGACGCATCATGGCATCCGCTTCTTCGATACTGCGGAAATCTCCTGCACGGCACAGCCAACGAGGGGGATTGAAAGAGGTATAAACTGTAAGTTCGGGAAAATGTTCCTTGATGCGGGTAGCTACCGCATAAGCTTCGTTCTTGGCCTGACGGGTATTATTCCCTGCATAAACTTGTATGCGGTAACCCGAACTTTTAATCACTTTCTGCTCATCCGAACCGGCAGGAACATACTCCGAACCTATCAATGCCGCAATGCGTGCATCTTGATGGATAGTCACCTTGCCTTGTCCCGGCACATTACGTTCCAGGCTTTTCACAATATTATTCTGCGCTACAGAAATCGTTGCAAAAGCGAAACATGCAACTAAAAGTAAACCAAGCTTTTTCATGAGTCAATATCTTTATATAACGGAAAATGGAAAGCTGAAAATGGAAAACAGTTATGCAGATACGACATGCAATCCATTTTCAACTTTCAGCTTTCAACTATTTAATTAAAGGCATCGATGATACCCTTGAAGTCAGAAACCTTCAAGGCAGCACCACCAATCAGACCGCCGTCAACATCCGGGTTGGCAAACAGTTCCTTTGCATTAGAAGGCTTACAGCTGCCACCATAAAGGATAGAGCAGTTGTCAGCAATTTCCTTACCATACTTTTCAGCAATCAAGGAACGGATGAAAGCGTGGATTTCCTGTGCTTGTTCTGCAGTAGCAGTCTTACCGGTACCGATAGCCCAAACCGGCTCGTAAGCCAAAATAATCTTAGAGAAATCTTCGGCAGACAAAGAGAATACAGAAGCCAGCTGAGCGGCTACCACTTCATTCTGCTTGTTTGCTTCACGTTCTTCCAATACCTCACCGATACAGAAAATCGGAGTCAGACCGTTAGCCAAAGCCAATTTTACTTTTTCTTCCAGAATAGCAACTGTTTCACCATAGTAAGCACGACGTTCAGAGTGACCCAGAATGACATATTTTGCACCAGTAGAAGCAACCATAGCAGCTGATACTTCGCCGGTATATGCGCCTGACTCCTTGTCTGCACAGTTTTCTGCACCTACACCAATCTTGGCAGCGTCTACCAAAGGAGTAACAGATGCCAGGTGGATAAACGGAGTACAGATGATTACATCACAGTTAGGCTTTTCGTTAGCCAATGTTTCATTCAGTTCTTTTGCAAGAGCAATACCCTCTTGGAGGGTTTTGTTCATTTTCCAGTTTCCTGCAACAATGTTTTTTCTCATTTTGTTTTATTATTAAAAGGGTTAATGTATTTACTATTTGACAATTTACTATTTACTATTTGATACTATTGTTGTCTGAGGCGTTGTTTCTCCCGGCGCCTTACGACTAAAATATCGACACAAAGCACCATCATCAGAGGAAGGATGAACCACAGCAACACATAGCCTATTGTTTGTAAGTCACTTTCCTGCTTCTGCTTGCCCAATTCCAACTTGTCCAGGCTATCGGTCAGCACATATTCATCAGGCAGCCGGTTGTCACTCCACTTATTCAAAATTGTTCCGTCCTTTACCAACAGCAAACCGGGATTTGAACGGATAATGGTCTTCAGCGTAATATCATCTGTCTGGCAGAAAGGGTATTCCGCTCCAGTCTTGTCACGCCACAATTCTATCTCGTCTTCCGGAGATGAAGTCAAGGCATAAAAGCCATAACCATGCTCCACACTGTAATCGTATATTTCATTGATAAGGTCGATGTTACTGTCGTCCGCTCCTTCTATCCGATGGGCAACCAGCAGAAACGTATATCCTTTATCCGACAGTACGCTGTCCGTTATATCTTCCCATGTATCCAGACTCATCATGGAAAAATCATGAATGGGAGGTTCATAACCTTTTTCCTTCAGTATCGTACGCGATTCTACAAACGTCCATGTACTGTCCGGATAGTTGTCCAATGTAAATTCCTGACGCTTTCCTCCTTTTTCCAAAATGAACCGGCTTTCAAACACACTTGGTTTAGCACCTTCCGGAATTTCCATGCCCGCCTTGATATTCGCTCCAATTCTGTAAGGTCGGAAATCAAGTATCGGCAAATTCTCCAGGCAATAGAAGGACAACGCAAACACAAATAGAAACGTATACATGGAAATCATCCACTCCATCTTCGGAGTAATGAAACGCACCAGTAAATCCTGCCACTTGAATACAGATACTGCCGCCACCAACAATACTACGTTCTTGCCGAAAGTCTGCCAATTGGTCAATATCCACGCATCACCGAAGCATCCGCAGTCGGATACCGGATTCGCCAAAGCCAGATAAAGTGTTAGCGGAGTCATTACAACCATCAGCAATAATGCCAATACAGATGCCACCTTCCGGCGTATACCCAAAAACAAGAAAACACCTACACTGAACTCTATGGCAGACAACGCTATCCCTACCAGCAAGGGCGCATAAGAAGGAAACCAGGAAATCATGCCGAAAGCCGTCAGGTAATCTTGAATTTTATAGAAGAAACCCAACGGATCAACAGCTTTCACAAATCCGGAAAATATGAACAAAGCCCCCAGCAGAAAACGGCAGAGGTTCACCCAAACTTTCCCGACAATATGTTTCTTGTCAATCTCCAAATTCAATCTTAATTAAGCCGAATACGGAATAGTTAATCATATCCATATAATTGGCATCAATACCTTCCGAAACCAAAGTCTCCCCGGACAAGCTTTCAATCTGCTTTGTCCGGTAAATCTTCATCAATATCAAATCCGTATACGAACTGATACGCATACTACGCCAAGCCTCATCATAATCATGATTTTTGGCAAGCATCAACTCCAAAGAGGTTTTGGCATATTTGTCATACAGCACCAATGCCTCTTCATTGGTCATATCGGCAGCTTCGGCATAACCAAGTTCCAACTGTATCAGCCCTACAATTCCATAGTTGACAATAGCTATGAATTCAGAACGGATGCCTTCGTCTACCAAAGTCACCCCTTTCGTTTCAATACTTCTGATACGGTTGGCTTTGATGAATATCTGATCTGTTACGGAAGACGGACGAAGAATGCGCCACGCCGGACCGTAATCATGAAGTTTCTTAGAGAACAAGTCACGGCAAACCGCAATGACATGTTCAAATTGTTGCTTGGTATCTTTCATTTCCTTTTTTCACAGTGCGCTGCAAAGATAGGAATAATTAAAGAAAAAGAAAAAGAGGGCACTCTAAAATCTATTAAAGTACCCTCTTCTATAGAGATTGTTTACGTTTTTATGAGCAGCGCAATACTTGTCCCGGTCTCAGGATTGTTTTACGCGTAATTCTGTTCAGTTTGCAAAGCTTGTCGATGGAGGTTCCCTGACGTGCTGCAATCCGTCCCAATGTGTCTCCCTTCTTTACCTTATAGAACAGACCTTCACCCGATGCCATGCTACGCGCCGTACCGGAAGAGCCTTTTGTCTTATGGAAAGTATAGGAATCAGCTACGATATCCTGCTTTTCAAAATCAAACATAAGCGCAGGATTGATGGGAATACCCAAGAAACGGGTTTCAAAGTGAAGGTGTGAACCGGTAGAACGTCCGGTATTTCCTCCCAATGCAATCGGTTCGCCGGCTTTTACCAACTGGTTTGTATCAACTAATTGTTTAGACAAGTGTCCGTAAACTGTTTCCAAGCCATTGTCGTGACGAATAACGACGTATTTGCCGTATCCACGACGACCTTGATTCTTGACAACGCGTACTTTTCCATCAAAAGCCGCACGGATTGTATCGCCTACATACACCTTGATATCCAAACCATAATGAGCTCTTCTTCTCCGGGGACGGTAACCGAATACATCTGTGATACGGGTATTGGGAGTAGGCATACAAAAACCGGTCAAATCAAATGTATAGCTCTCAGGCACAATCGCATTGCCATAGGCTTGTACGAATTCGTTATTCCAGTTGGGATACAAATCCAAACCCGGATACAATGATTGTTCCGCACGTATCTGTTTTTGCAAAGCCAGTGAATCTACACTCTTAAGTTTTCTGTCGATGGGGGCCTGGCGGGCAATCAGGTCTTGCGAGAAAGAATTCAAGCTAACCATTGCCGTCGCAGCCAATAAAGCAGTTTTTATCCAATTAAAATTCATCCGTTTCGTCATTCATTTTGATATCCGTTGCAAGCATCTCGGCAAATCAAACACCACTTGTTCTACGCGAATATCCAGATTGATTTTCAAAAATTCTCCCAAAGGTAACATTTCTCTCTGAAAAACGACATCAGTCATTAACTATTTTTTCGAAGAGGAGGAAACTGTAAAGCTCGCAAAGATGTCTTAATCCCCTATAGATAGGAGATTTACAAGCAAACATGTTTTACAACATAAAATGCAATAAAAGTGCATGTTTAACCGTTTTTTCAGCTAATGGCAGCCCAATTAACGTTCGTTTTTCTCAACGCTTTCAGTTGTCGCCACAAGACCTCGTTCTCAGGCAACATGCCATGTGGATCTGCATCCACCACCGTTTGCGCTACTTCACGGACATATTGCAGCAGTTGTCCGTCACGGGCTATATCGGCAATCTTCAGATCGAAAGCAATGCCGCTCTGCTGTGTCCCTTCCAAATCTCCAGGACCACGCAGTTTCAAGTCTGCTTCCGCTATTTCAAAGCCGTCATTAGTCCGCACCATTATCTCCAAACGCTTCCTTGTATCCTCCGCCAACTTGTAGCCGGTAACCAGGATACAATAGGACTGGTCAGCTCCACGTCCTACACGTCCCCGAAGCTGATGAAGCTGGGACAGCCCGAAACGCTCGGCGTTCTCAATCACCATCACCGAAGCATTGGGCACATTTACACCTACCTCAATCACGGTGGTAGCCACCATTATCTGTGCCTCGCCGGATACGAACAATTGCATCTGAGCATCCTTTTCAGCAGGTTTCATCTTTCCATGTACCTTGCAAACCCTACACTCGGGAAACTCTTCACAAACATGCAGATACCCTTCTTCAAGATTCTTCAAGTCAATCTTTTCGCTTTCCTTAATCAGCGGGTAGACAATATAGACCTGCCGGCCTTCGGCAATCTGCTTGTGCATGGACTGATACAAGCTTATCCGACGGCTATCAAACTGATGAAGAGTGACAATCGGTTTACGTCCGGGAGGCAATTCATCGATGACAGACACATCCAAATCGCCATAAAGCGTCATTGCCAATGTACGGGGAATCGGGGTTGCCGTCATCACCAATACATGGGGAGGCTGCACATTCTTTGTCCACAACCGTGCCCGTTGGGCCACACCGAAACGATGCTGCTCGTCAATCACAACCAAACCGAGCGAAGCAAAATTCACCGTATCTTCAATGACGGCATGGGTACCTATCAGTATATGTATGTCTCCCGTCAACAAACCGGCAAGGATAGCTTCGCGCCGCTTGCCCTTAACAGAACCGGTCAACAGTTCCACACGTACCTCCATTCCATACAGCAGCTCACGGATGGTTTCATAGTGCTGGTTTGCCAAAATCTCGGTAGGTGCCATCATGCATGCCTGAAAGCCATTATCGAGCGCCATCAACATACTCATCAGTGCGACAAGCGTCTTTCCACTTCCCACATCCCCTTGCAGCAAGCGGTTCATCTGCTTTCCTGAGCCTACATCCTTACGGATTTCCTTCAATACCCGCTTCTGTGCATTGGTCAGTTCAAAAGGAAGATTACGGGAGTAGAAAGTATTAAACACTTCGCCCACCCTTTCAAAAATATAACCGCGATATTTCCGCTGACGGTCTTTTGCATACCTCAGGATATTCAACTGTACGTAAAAAAGCTCCTCAAACTTCAGGCGATACTGTGCCTTACGCAATAAATCCGGATTAGCGGGAAAGTGTATATTGACCAAAGCTTCCGTCAACGGCATCAGATGATGCTCGGCAAGTATAGCGGGAGAAAGGGTCTCGGGCAACGGCTCACGCAACTGCTGCACCACCGTATTCATCATCTTCTCGATGGCATGCGAATTGAGAGAACTCCGTTTCATCTTTTCAGTCGTATTATAATAAGGTTGTAACCCCATGGACGACAATTTCAAATCCGAAGCAGAGTCTATATCCGGATGAGCCATATTTATTCTACCATTGAAGAAGGTCGGTTTTCCGAACACAATATATTCCTGATGCACTTTATACTTCCCTACCAAATATTTGATGCCCTGGAACCAAACCAGGTCCACTACCCCCGTACCGTCCGAGAAATGAGCTATCAGCCTGCGCTGGCGCCCTTCTCCAGCCGTCTCAAAACTTAGTATTTCACCTTTCAGCTGAATATAGGGCATCGTCCCATCAATCTCCTGAATATAATAAATCCGACTGCGGTCTACATATTTATATGGAAAGTAATATAGCAAATCGTGCAAGGAGTAAATGCCCAATTCCTTATTGAGCACCGAAGCACGCTGCGGCCCGACGCCCGACAAATATTTTATGTCACGCGTGGCTAAATCGAACATGAACCTATCAGAGCTGTGGCTATTTTTAAATCAAAAGGAGTGGTTATTTTAATGTTTTCCCGGTTTCCCGGCGTCAAAAAGACAGATACGCCCAATGCTTCCACCACAGAAGCATCATCGGTAAAATGGGGTGTATAGGGCTGCTCGTATGCCGCTTTCAGCAGTTCCGCATCAAAAACCTGGGGAGTCTGCACCAATCTATAATCATCCCTGCCGACAGTCACACTGCCTTTCCCTCCCATACGGCGAACGGTCTCCACCACACCTATTACCGGAACCACAGCCTTTTTCCCGGCAGCCAAGTCATAACAGCGTGCAATCACTTCCCGGGCTACGAATGGACGTACCCCATCGTGCACACCGACCAAAGCAGGTGTCTTGACCAAAGCCAAACCGTTCTTTACGGAGTGGAACCGCGTCTCCCCTCCATCTGCAATGGCATGCGGCAATGAAAAACAGTACTCCCTGCACAGCTGCCTCCAGTAATCCTGCTGGCTGTGGGGAAGCACCAATATTATCCGTATCTCAGCATTGTAGTCATAAAACGCCTCCAGAGTGCGCATCAAAACAGGTTTCCCCCCTATCGGGAGAAACTGTTTGGGGAGTTCGGTCCCCATGCGCAAGCCCTTGCCACCGGCAACAATCAGAGCATACTGAACCATTTATGATTTATGATTTATGATTTATGATTTTAAATCATAAATCCGTTACGCACATAGCTTCTTTCAGTTCCTGCACCTTCTCTTTGCCTTGCAACAGCTCCACTACGGCCAATGCAAACTCCATGGCAGCGCCCGGTCCTTTACCAGTGATGATATTGCCGTCTCTTTCTACCGGAGCACCCGTACATTCGGCACCTTCCAAATACTGTTCAAAGCCGGGATAGCAAGTAGCCTTCTTGCCTTTCAGCAATCCCAGCTTACCCAATACCATAGGAGCCGCACAAATAGCAGCAATCGGTTTCTGCTCTTGGGCAAAACGCAGTACCAGATTACGCAGTTCTCCACACTTCTCCAAAGTGGACGCACCCGGCATACCGCCAGGCAATAATACAAGCTCTGCATCAAAGAAGTCGCAGTTCACTACATTCTTATCGCACAAGACCGGAACATCGTGTGCTCCCGTCACTATTTCATCAGGGGTTACCGTCACCATTTCTACGTTCAGTCCGGCGCGTCTCATCACATCCACAGAAGTAAAAGCTTCTATTTCTTCAAATCCGTCGGCAAAAAAAACATAAACTGTACCCATAATTGTTCCTCCTCTTATTTTAGATTAAAATAATACGTTATTGTTCCCGTCTGATTGTTCAAGCCGCTTACCGCATTGAAACGGGCTTTCTTGGCAGCATCCTCTGCCGCTTTCCGCAATGCGGGATTGACGGTATTGGTCTGGCGGTTGATGCTGGTTGCTATCACATGTCCGGCAGGGTTCACTGTGATGGTCACCACAACCCTACCTTCATCCTGCACATTATATACCGGCCGCGGCAATCCGCCCTCACCAAGAGAACGTCCGCCCAAATTAAACGAGCCGTAGCCTCCCGTACCCGAAGTGGCTCCGGACGGAGCATTTCCCGTAGGACTTCCTTGAATACCTTCGCCTTCCGTATCGCCTTTACTACCCATTTGGGCACCTTTGCCAAAAGCGCCAGCTACCCGTTTACGGGCAGCTTCCTCGGCTTCCTTACGTTCCCGTTCGGCTTTTGCCGCTGCCAGTTTGCGGGCCTCTTCCGCTTTTTCGGCTTCCGTCTTTTCCGGTTTCTTCACCTCCTCCTTTTTCTTGGGTTCGGCTTTGGGCTTTATGGCAACGGTTTCTTCAGTTTCCTGCGTAATGATGTCCTGCTCCACCGTTTCCTGCACCTGAGGAGCGGTTTCCTCCGGCATGACATCCACCTTTACTAAAGAAGGGTCGGCAGCGCCCAGTGCATCGGGCACCTCTCCCAGCATAACGGGTACACCGCCTTCTTCCGAGGGTTCCGGCGGTGTGAATCCTACCAGTATCAGAAGGGCAATAATGGCAACATGCACCACAAGTGCACCTGCCATACCTATATATTTTCCTTTCTTCTTCCGATTCACCATTGCATTTACAATTTAGCCATGTACAATGTACGATTTAGTTTTCCGGTGGTCGTGTAGCCAGCACCATCTTGAATTTATTCTCGTTTGCAATGTTCAGCACCTTCACGATTTCCCGGTAAGGCACTGTTTCGTCAGCATACAAAGCTATATACATTTCAGGCTCCCTCTCCGCACACGATTGTAGGAAAGGAGTCAATTCTTCAAGCGTCAGAGACAGTTCCTTGTCATTGCCAAAAGCAGCATAATAATTCAGATTCTTATCTATGATGACTCTTGTCAAAGGCTTTGCAGAAGTCTGTTGCTTTCCCTGCGGCAGCAGTACCTTGATAGCATTGGGCGATACCATGGTAGATGTTATCATAAAGAAAATCAGCAGCAGGAAAATCAGGTCCGTCATGGACGCCATACTGAAATTGGGTGATATTTTAGCTCTACGTTTTAACACGCCTTTAAGTTTTAATTCTTAATTCTTTAATTAATCATTTCGCCGGTTCGTTCAACAAATCCATGAATGCCATTGTCTTGGCTTCCATCTTGTTGACCACGCCATCTATCAATGTCACCAGGTAATTGTAGGCAAACATAGCTATGATACCGACTATCAAACCGCCCACCGTAGTAATCATCGCCTCATAAATACCACCGGAAAGCAACGTTATATCAATATTATTTCCGGCATTTGCCATTTGCCAAAATGCACGTACCATACCCGTCACCGTGCCAAGGAAGCCTAGCATAGGAGCGCCACCGGAAATCGTGGCCATAATCGTCATTCCCTTCTCCAGTTTGGCAACCTCAATATTACCCACATTCTCGATGGCAGCCTGCACATCGTTCACCGGGCGTCCCAAACGGCTGATACCCTTTTCAATCATACGGGCCGAGGGAGTATCCACACTGCGACAATAAGCAATGGCAGCTTTCAATTCCCCACCCAAAATATAATCCTTTATCTTATCCATGAACTGGGGGTCTTCTTTCCCCGCCTTCCGGATAACATAGTTGCGTTCGAACAAGATGTAAAAGCAAAGTACGGACATCAAGCCCAGGACAACCATAATCCAGCCGCCCTTGACGGCCATGCTCCATAAGTTCATTTCGTCGGAAGCGTTTACTTGTGTCAGTACCGGATTGGCACCTGCAATAGAGTCAGTCAGTGCCGGAGCCACTTGGGCCAATAACAACATTACATTCATCAGCGAAGACAGTTTTTATATTCCTTGACCGTACGCTCCAATCCCAGATACAGCGCGTCACTAATCAGCGCATGCCCGATGGACACCTCGTCCAGCCACGGAATGTTTTGATAAAAATAATTCAGATTCACCAGGCTCAGGTCATGTCCGGCATTCAGCCCCAGGCCTAAGCTGCGGGCCACCTTGGCAGCCTCGACAAAAGGAGCTACAGCCGCTTCCCGTCCTTTGGGATAAGCCGTAGCATAAGGTTCCGTATATAGCTCCACGCGGTCGGCACCGGCTTTGGCAGCATATTCTATCATTTCGGCATCGGTGGAAACAAATACGGAAGTACGGATACCAGCATTGTTGAACTCATCCAACACTTCGTTCAAGAAGTCAAAATGGGTCTTGGTATCCCAGCCTGCGTTTGAAGTCAGCTGTGTAGGGCTGTCGGGCACCAAAGTTACCTGATGCGGTTTCACCTTCAAGACCAAATCCATAAATTCGGGTGCAGGATACCCCTCGATATTGAACTCTGTCCGCAGCAACGGCCGCAAATCATATACATCCTTACGGCGGATATGCCTCTCGTCAGGACGGGGATGCACCGTAATGCCATCAGCACCAAAGTCTTCACAATCCAGCGCTACCTTCACAACATTCGGGACATCACCTCCACGGGCATTGCGCAGCGTTGCCACCTTATTTATATTAACGCTTAATCTAGTCATAATTCGGTTTATAGTTTGGGACAAAAGTACAAATAATAGTTATATATTGGCAGCATTCTGAGAAAAAAATAGCATCTTTGCACTTCAATCCAACAGAATTGATTATGAAATTTGCCATATTCGGAAATACCTACCAAGCAAAGAAATCCTCGCATGCAGAAAACCTCTTCCGGTTGCTCGGACAGCATAATGCACAGCTCTGCATCTGCCGGGAATTCCATCACTTCCTGACTGCCGATTTACATTTAAACATACCTGACGCCGAATTGTTTGACGGAGATGATTTCTGTGCCGACATGGTTATCAGCATCGGTGGCGACGGCACTTTCCTAAAAGCAGCCAGCCGTGTAGGAAAGAAGAATATCCCCATATTGGGCATCAATACCGGCCGGCTGGGTTTCCTTGCCGACATCTCACCGGAAGAGATGGAAGAGACCTTCGATGAAATCTACAATAATCACTATAAGGTGGAAGAGCGTAGTGTACTGCAACTGAGGTGCGACGATGAACGCTTGATGCAATCCCCTTACGCCCTCAATGAGATAGCCGTATTGAAGCGGGACAGTTCGTCCATGATCAGTATCCACGCCGCCATCAATGGCGCTCCGTTGACCACTTATCAAGCTGACGGCCTGGTTATCTCCACACCTACCGGTTCCACCGCCTACTCACTCAGCGTCGGCGGTCCGGTCATTGTGCCCCACAGTAAAACCATCGCCATCACCCCGGTGGCTCCACACAGCCTCAACGTCCGTCCCATCGTCATTTGTGACGACTGGGAAATTACACTTGATGTGGAAAGCCGCAGCCACAACTTCTTGGTTGCCATCGACGGCCGTAGCGAGTCCTGCAAAGAAACGACCCGGTTGCACATCTCACGTGCCGACTATAGCATAAAGGTAGTGAAACGGTTCAACCATATTTTCTTTGATACCCTTCGCAATAAACTAATGTGGGGGGCGGACATCAGATAAGCCTATATCACTTCATTCACTCCAGCAGGATAACCTATTCACTCCAGCAGGATAACTTATTTACCTCAGTGGGGAACTCCATTTTGTCTTATCCTGATATAGGTAGACACATTTACAAACTAATAAATGTGTTACTATTATGACTTCAAAACGAAAGCTTTATCGTGAAGATGAAAAACTGTTTTTTCTTCACTCTTACTACCAATCAGGTATGAGTAAGCATGCCTTTTGCCGGGCACATGGCATTTGTTGCCCTGCCTTGCTAAATAGTTGGATTAAAAAGTATTCAAATTTAGCAGAAGAGCTATCTTTGCCTTCTGAACAAGAATCACCAGATATGTCCAATCGCAGCAAGGAAGCCTACAAAGATGAAAATGCCCAATTAAAAAAGCGCATTAAAGAGCTGGAGAAAGCTCTGTCTTTCTCCAAGCTGGAAACAGAAGCCCGTGAGTTGATGATTACGCGTGCTGAAGAACTCTTCAACATCCCTATCAGAAAAAAATCTGGGGCCAAATCGTAACGGAACTGGTCAGTCAGCGCAACCTGAAAGTTGCGTTGGCCTGCCGTCTGTTTGGCCATTGTCGTCAAGCCTACTACCAGTCAAAGGCTGACATTGAGAGTCAGATACATAGGGAACGTCTCATGCTGGATGCTGTCCGTGATATCCGTATCGAAGATCCGGGTATAGGCTGTTACAAACTGTGGATTATGCTCACCGTGCTTTTTGGAGCCGGGTTCATGCCTGGGCGGGACAGCTTTTATGCATTGCTCCGGCAACACCGCTTGATGCTTCCTGCCCGCAAGACCCGGCATACGACGAACTCCAACCATCGCTACCACAAGTGGAAGAACCTAATCAAAGGACTGACCTTGACTTCAGCCAACCAGTTGTGGGTCAGCGACATTACTTATATACCACTTGCCAATGGTGAAGTCTGTTATCTGCATCTGATTACGGATGCCTACTCCCATAAGATAGTGGGATGGGTGCTTGCCGACACCTTACGGGTATCGGCAACCATCAATGCATTGCAACAGGCTATAGAGCAGGCTGTTGAAATGACAGGAGATGAAAATCTTACGGGCCTGATACATCACTCGGACCGTGGCGTACAATACTGTTGCGACCCATACGTGGCACTTCTTCAGAAACATGGCATTGCCATCAGTATGACGGAAGACTACAAACCCACCGACAATGCCGTTGCGGAACGTATCAACGGGATTATTAAGGCGGAAAGCAGCCATCCTCGAGGCCGGTTCAACGAAATCGGGCATGCAAGAAATGTCATAGCTCGCTACATACATTTCTATAACCATCGCAGACCGCATATGAGTATCGGGTATAAAATACCTGCTGTGGCGCATCTGGAGAAGGGAATACAGAAGAAAATGTGGAAGAAGAAAAAATATCCTTCCACAAGTAGCAATAAAAAGAAGGATGCAATATCTTTGCAAAGCCGGACAGCAAGTCCGGGCGAAGGCGCAGGACAGCGCACCTGACAAAGACAGAATGCCTCTTTTAGGGGCACCCAGTCTTGCCGGACAAGCAAGCACGGGCTCTGCAAATGCAGCAGGATGACTGTCAACAGAATCAGGACAACTCACTTTGCTGTGTCTACTATATCAGCAGGGCTTGGGAAGAAGTGACTACTGAACCAGTACAACATTCCAAGAACCGTCTACTGATATCGGTTATAAAAAGAAAAAGCGTCTAGCTAAATCAGGAAAAGACATTTACCCCAGGATGTAACTACCTTTACCCCGATATGTAACGGCCTTTACCCCGGTGTGTAACGGCCTTTACCCCGGTGTGTAAAGAGTCTTTCCCCGGCATGTAACGTCTTTTACATAAGGATGTAACAACGCTGTAAATGTAATGTATTGACAATAAGTTCCTAAACCCATCCATCAGTTTACCACTTCTTATACTGCAAATGACTATTTCTGCCATCCTCCTTCATCGTGGAATATAGAATTAAATAATAATCACACAAAGTATATTTTCAGCAAAAAACAATCGTTTTTTTGTAATCGGTTGGTAGATAAGACTTAAAGAGTAGAAAGTTCGGTAGCCGGTAGCGATTTGGTAGCTGTGCGGGTTTCGCTGCATTGCTTCGCTTTGCTCTTGGAACTGATGCAAATATAGGGATTTTGACCGAAAAAGGGAAATGTTTCGGGGGATTTTTTATTTTTCGGGATTACCGGATTACAGGAAAGGCATAAAAGCAGGAGGCGGTGCAAGAAACGAGGTTGCACCAGTGGTTTTACCCGAGGTGTAAAGTGCTGATTTTCAGTGTGTATTTCTGTGGTGCAAGGTGCAGCTATATTTATATATATAGCTGCACCTTGCACCAGCCACACAGAGCTGTTTTGCGGCTTGCACCGAAAATCTTTTAAGTTGTTGTAAATGAACAGGTTTTGAATTTTTATGTTTGTTTCGGGGGAAAGGTGGGATGAACGGGGTGTTCCGATAGGGCTTGGCGGCTTCGTGCTTGCCCTGCAAGGGTTTGGCAGGTGGGTGGCTGGAATGTCGGATTTAGGGCAGTCTTGGGGCTTTTATTCAATCCTTTGCCCTTTCCGGTCGATGTAATACCAATCATCGCTTTCCCAATAGTGGTATTCCCCATCCGAATCGGGAACTTCTTGCTGTTCTCCCGTGTCGGTTACTTTCGCCTTCCCGTTCTCGAAAGGAAAGCCAAAAGCGAAGCGTGGCTCTATGAGGGTATTGCCATGCTCGTCCGCATATCCGATACGCCCTTTTTCATCGACGATGCGGTAAACGCCTTCCTGCACGGAATCGTTGCCATTGTCATACCTGTATGGGACATAAAGGCTTGCGGGATGGCTGTTGCCGGAGGATATGGCCGTGCAACGGTCATGATAAAGGGTGAACAGCCATATTTCAAGCAGGATGGCAAGGACTGCAAGCACCGTGCAGACAAGGAAACGGAGGCGATAGCGTTGCCGCACCGATACATGGAACGCCCCGTAAAAGTCGTGCATCATGCGGTAACGCTCTTCGGTATAGATGCGCATATTCCTCCAAAGCAGTATGGGGAACGGTAGTATCAGCGGGAAAAGGGTAAGGCGGTTGTCTGTCTCATAGAGAAAGCGGACAGACGGAGAGTCCAAGAACTGTAAAACAACGGCGACCGGAAACAGAAGGCAGGCGAACTGGACTACGCTGATGACCACAAAACTACGGTCAGGGAAGCCGTGCCGACAACTGCGCCACATCCAATAAAAGAAGTGGTCGAAGAATCCGGGGAGCTTCGGCCGACCGGTTCTTTTATGTGGGGAGGCTTTCTTCATACGTTTGCGGCTATATAGATGCAAATAAAATGATTTTCTTCCACACGGGAAAGATTTTTGCGGTGAAACTTTTTGAGTGATTGGACTTTTCACTATTTTTGCTTTGATGTATAACGGTTCGTCCGTAAGGTATGAATTTGGCTTTTTCTGTTATTGTTATGGAATGGTTCGATAAGATAAGCGAGTTTATGGAGGGTCTGCCGGAGTGGTTGCAGGAGCATCCGAGGTACGGCTACCTGATCGTGGCGGGAATCCTGCTGCTGTGGCTTGTGGGGATTGTCTGCGGATGGCGGTGGACGTACTCCCGTCCGGGAAGTTGGGAAGGGAATTTCTGGCTGGGTACGCTGGGTGAAAGGAGTTACCGTTTCTGGCTGGGGCTGATCGTTGCCGCCGCAACGGGATGCGCTCTGCTGCTGTTCTTCGTAACGGGATAAGCAAGCGGAAAACAAGGAAAGGAGGAAGCTATGTTCAAGGAAGCGGCATACTGGATGTATTACTTCTGGAGCAAGAACAAACGTGCAAGGAAAGACAAGGCGGTTATCTCCAATGCCACGTGGACGATGGCAATCCTGTGGTTTCTTAACCTGACGGCTCTCCATCTTTTGTTCGAGGCATGGGGATGGGATATGCTGACGGGCTGGTTCTCTTCCCTGACGGACAAAGTGGAATGGAGCAGGTTCAACCCGGTTGCCTACCTGTTCGCCGCAGCGATGCTCGCCCCTTTTATCTGGATTGCCAGAAAGCTGTATTACCGTCCTGCGAAGCTGAAAGCGATGCAGGCGAAGTACGAGACAATGGGCGAATACCGGAAACTGCTCGGTCAATGCCTGTTCTGGCTGTATATTACCGGCAGCTTCGCATCCTTCTTCATCATAGCCGAACAAAAGAACCATTCCAAGGAGCAACCGCTGATCGAAAGGTTGCAGGAGATACGGGACGGCAAATATCCCGTTGAAAAGACGCACTCACCAACCGGCAAGACATACTCACCAACCGGCAAGACATACTCACCGACCGGCGAATGACCTTCTTCCGGCTCCCCCCTGCTTACTGTCTCACGCCGTTCTGGGGGTGGAACCGGCACAGCCTTTCTGTTTTTCACGACCGAATATCCGAACCTATGGAGCAAAATCCGAATCCGCAGCGCAAGGACATACCGTAACCGATGCAAAGCACCGGAAGGGTGCTTGTTGCAGACAATTTGTAATTTCGTGTAAGATTTATGTAATTAACATTAAAATTGAAACAGAATGAAAGAGAATCTTACACAAATTCTAATGAATGAAGCCATCCGGGAGGGATGGCGGGAGTGGATGGCAAAGGTGCGGACGGTATTGCCGCAAACGGATGCGGAGCGCCCGGTAACATGGATTGCGGCGGAACGGCTCGCACGGGATCACGGGCGGATGGTCCGGCTGGTAGAGCTGCTCAGGGAACACCGCCCCGTCCTTTCCTGCCGTGTGCAGGAAGAAGCCGGATTGCTGATACTGGTCGCCTACCACCGGCACGGCAGCTCGGCGGACTTCCTGCTGGATACGGCGGAGGCGTATTTCCGGGAGAAGGACTGCGGAGGATTCCTGTTCCTCTGCCGGATGCAGGCAAGCATCAACGCCTACGACGAATACCCGCACCTGAACGTGCTCTGCAACCGTCTGGCGGGACTGCTGTTCCGCTTCCGCCGTGAACGGGAGTCCGAGTACCGCAAGGGCATACCCCCGATGTTCGGCAAGGCGGACTTGCAGGAAGTGGAAAAGTACCTGCCGCACCTGCGGGGCTGCTCTTTCCGGGAAGAGGTCGCACTGGCTCTGCCCAAGGTGAAAAACGTGGAGGAGCTGGCACGGGAATGTGCCATGTCGGTCAATACGCTGGGACGGCGGTTCAGGGAGGAGCTGAACACGACTCCGCACCGCTGGCTGACGGAACAGCGGAAGGTGCACGTGGTCTCCCTGCTGGCGGACACGGACATGCCCTTCCAAGAGATTGCCGACACGTGCGGCTTCGCCACTCCGAGCTACCTGTGGGACTTCTGCAAGAAGCACCTGAAGGCTACTCCTGCCGAAATCCGTGAAATCGCCCGGTGCGCCCGTCCCGTCCGGCATCCTTTTCCGGTTCAGAAGTGAGGGGCTGACCGCCCGCAGCCGATTGGCGGACAATCCGAACACGGCGGTGAGAATTCAGAACGCCCGTTTCCCGACACCCCGCTAACTTTGCTTCCTTATAAACAACCCGAGACAGAATCATGATGGAAGAATATTTCAATACATTGTTGCAGGAGACGGAGCGGCGCATGGCTGCCGCTGCCGCCGGTATGGAGGGAAAGGAAACGGTCGCCACCTGCCGGGAGATGGTTTCGTACCTGAAAGCCAAGAACCGTGAGCTGAAAGCGTATGCGCTCGCCCGTCCGTTCAGCGGGAACGAGGAGGAAATCCGTTATTTCAAATACTACAAGCCCGCCCTGACGGGCAGGTTGCTGTACTATTACCGGGTATATCAGATAGAGAGCGGCTGTCCCGGCTGCCTGCGGGTAGCCGAAACGTACTACCGCAGGGCGATGGAACGTGCCGAGCGGATGATGGAACGCTACCTGCCCTTCTACCAGTATTACCACAGCGGGGCGACATACCGGGACGATTACTATTTCCTGCGGGCGAAGGGCGAACTCAGCCCCGAAAGCGGCAGCTTCGTGCTGGACGAGGAAGCGGAGTTCTCCACGGGCTACGACATACTGGCGGCACGCCTGATCTCGGTGGAGATGCTGCTGGTCTATCTGAGCCGCCGGATAGAGCGTGCGGCACGAGGGGACGGTACGGAAGCCGTGCCGGGGAAGGAACACCGCTGGACGGACACGAAAATCGCCGCCATACAGCTTGTTTACGGCATCCATGCCGCCGGAAGCGTGGACAACGGCAACGCCGAGATCGGCGAGCTGGCTGCGCTGTTCGAGAAGACCTTCCATGTGGATCTGGGTAACGTGTACCATGCTTTCGGCAGGCTGCGGGGACAGCAGAACCCGACGGCGTTCTTGGACGAGATGAAGGAGAAACTGCTGAAAAAGATGCGGGACATGGACAGCAGGTGATCGGCAAGTCGGCAGCAAGTTGGCAGCAAGTTGGCAACGGGGCGGCAGAGGCGGCAGGAGATGAAAAGAGATCGTCCGGAGGGCAGAAAAGAGCCTTTCGGACGCTCTCTTTTTGCTCTTTTTGCTTCGATGTAAGTTCCTTTCCGCCTTGTTTTTATGTTATTCCTACTCTTTCCTTGCCTTTTTCAGTCTTTTCCGCCTTTTTGTTGCCCGGAAAGGCGGACGGAAGGGCGGCGAGGGTGAAAAAAGAGGATGGAAAAATGCGCATCAGAAAAAAATCTTTGCCAAGGTGCCGGTATGGTGGCAGGAAAAACCGGCGAATCGGGCGACATTTGCGGCAGAAACCTAAAAAAGAGTACGACAATGGAAATAATGACCATCGAGAGCAACGCCTACCGCCTGCTCGTGGAGAAGATCGAGAAGATAACCGCCTACGTGGAGGAATCCCGGAACCGGGAGGAAACGGAGCGCAAACGGAAAGAGGAAGCGGAAAGCCCTGCTGCCAAGGGACGGAAAGCCGACCCGAAGTGGATGACGCACAAGGAGGTGTGCGAGATGCTGGACATCAGCCACCGCACCCTGCAACGCTACCGGCAGAAGCATATCATTCCCTATTCCATGATCGGGCGGCAGATACGCTATCCCCGGCAGGCGGTCGAGAGCCTGCGAGAGCGGTGGATGGTGGAGACACCCGCCGCCAAGATCGACCGGATGATAGCGGAACATCCCCTGCATAACCGAAAAAACGGCAGCTATGGTAAAAAAGGAAGAGATACTGGCAAGAACCAGTAACGGGCTGGACGTGTTCCGCCACTACCTGCCCGTGAAGTGGCGGGTGGGCAGGAACTTCCTGAACCCGCTGTACGCCGACAGCAAGGCTTCGTGCAACGTGTATTACGACCGCCGGAGCGGTACGTACCGGATGAAGGACTTCGGCAACGGGGACTATTCGGGCGACTGTTTCTTCCTCGTGGCGAAGCTGAAAGGGCTGGACTGCCGGAACGCCGCCGACTTCGTGGAGGTGCTGCACACCATCGACCGGGAGCTGTGTCTCGGTCTGGAGAATGACAGCCCGGAAGATACAGCCGTTCCGGACGGCGGCTGCCGTACCCTGCGGCTCGTGCCGGGCGCAAGGGAGAATGGGACAAGGGAGAACCGGAGCGGTGAAGGAATATCCGTCAGGGCAAACGGGAACGGCACGGGAAAGCCGGACGGGTACACGGAAGAGGCGGCTGCGCCCTTTGACCGTCCCGAACCGAAGCCCTACCGGACGACGGAAAAGCCGTTTACGGATGCGGAGCTTGCCTACTGGGGCGCATCGGGCATCACGGAGGAGCTGTTGCACCGTTACGGGGCGGTATCGCTCGCCGAGTACCGGGGCGAGACGAGGGAAGGCAAGTCGTTCGGCTTCAGTTCCACCCCGGCGGAACCGATGTTCGGCTACAAGGGGAAATGGGGCGTGAAGGTCTATCGCCCGATGTCGGAGGTGCGCTTCGTCTATGGCGGACACACGGGCGACAACTACTGTTTCGGGCTGGAACAACTGCCCTCGAAGGGCGACCTGCTCTTCCTCACGGGCGGCGAGAAGGATGTGCTGACGCTGGCGGCGCACGGCTTCCATGCCATCTGCTTCAACTCGGAGACCTCGGTCATCCCGGCGAAGACCGTGCGCAAGCTGGTCTATCGCTTCAAGCACATCGTGCTGCTGTACGATACGGACAAGACGGGGCTGGAGTGCTCGGAGAAGCACCGTGCGCAACTGTCGGAGTACGGGGTGAAACGGCTGGTGCTGCCGCTGCCGGGGACGAAGGCGGAGAAGGACGTGACGGACTACTTCAAAGCCGGGCACACGAGGGAGGAGCTGATGGGGCTGTTCCTGAAGCTACTCGACACGCTGTACGGGGACACGATGGCGGTGCTAAAATCGTGCGAGATCGACTACGACCACCCACCCGAACAGGCTGTCGCCATCGTTACCGCCGGGGAGGTGCCGTTAGGCTCGGAGGAGAACATCCTCTGCATCACGGGCGGCGAAGGGACGGGCAAGAGCAACTACACCGCCGCATTGGTCGCCGGGGCGATCATGGAGAGGGAGACGGACGCCGACCTCTTGGGGGTGCGGGTGGAGCCGAACCGCAAGGGGCGTGCGGTACTGCTGTACGACACGGAACAGAGCGAGCAACAGCTCTACAAGAACACGGGGCGGCTGCTGCGCCGTGCCGGGCGTGAGCGGATGCCGGAGTACCTACACGTATATTGCCTGACAGGAATGTCGAGAAGCGAGCGGCTGACCGCCATCGTGCAGAGCATGGACAAGTACCACTACCTGCACGGGGGCATCCATTTAGTCGTCATCGACGGGGTGGCTGACCTGATCCGCTGCGCCAACGACGAGGCGGAGAGCGTGGCGCTGATTGACGAGATCTACCGGCTGGCGGGAATCTACCGCACGTGCATAGCCGCCGTGGTGCATTTCGTACCGAACGGTCTGAAACTGAGGGGGCACCTCGGCAGCGAGCTGCAACGCAAGTCCGCCGCCATCCTCTCCATCGAGAAGGACGAGAACCCGGAGGTGTCGGTGGTGAAGGCGTTGAAGGTCAGGGACGGCAGCCCGCTGGACATCCCCCTGATGCAGTTCAGATGGGACAAGCAGGCCGGGATGCCCGTCTATGTGGGCGAGAAGCCGAGGGCGGAGAAAGAGAAGCGCAAGGAGAAGGAGCTGGCGGAGATGGCACGGGAGGCGTTCGCCCGGCAGGAGAAGTACGGCTACATCGAACTGTGCGAGCTGATACAGGAGATGCTGGAAGTGAAGGAACGGACGGCGAAAGGCTACATCCGCTATATGCGGGAAAAGGAAATCATCGAAAAGGAGGGCGACTGCTATGTACACGGACAGGGAAGAGTTTGAGGGCTGGATGGAGCGCATCATGGAACGCTTCGACCGGACGGAGAAATTGCTGGAAAGGGTGCTGAAGAAGAACAACACGCTCGACGGCGAGGAGGTGCTGGACAACCAAGACCTGTGCCTGCTGCTGAAGGTGGGCATCCGCACGCTGCAACGCTACCGTGCCATCGGGGTGCTGCCGTACTTCACCATCAGCGGCAAGGTGTTCTACCGCACGAAGGACGTGCACGAGTTCATCCGCACCCGTTTCGCCGAAGTGGAGGAACGGGCTGCGAAACGCAAGGAGAAGGAAGCCCGGAAAGCGGAAAGGCGCAGGAAAAGGGGGCTGTTCCCGTGAGAATGACATTTTTCTGACGGTGCTTTAGGTGGATGAAGCCCTGCCGGATCGTGAGATTAGGCGGGGCTATTGTTTTGTTATTCGGGAAGTTTCACTATCTTTGCGATGCGAAGATAGGATGCGGCTCGGCATTGCTCTCGCCTTTCGTTATCTTTGCCATACAAAGGCAGAGGACGGTGCTTTCGGGCACGGTCGCTGTCGTAACATAGAAGATTCATACCCGGCTTGGAAGCAGGCGGGGTTGATATACATATTGTACGTTCGCTGAACGTCTTATACGAAAAACTGGCACTTTTTTGACAAACAAGACGGATGGCGCAATGCGCATGCTGTATGCTTATACGGCGTGGGCTTGCCTATTCTTGTTTGTCGGGTATGCCAGTACCTTCGTATTAGGAATAGCGTGAGTTCACGCTGTTCTTTTGGGTGCAAGGCGGACATAATCCTTAAAAACTCATTGACATGAAACAGATTACCTTGCACGTGTACCAGTCCCTTGACGGTTGTACGGTCGGAGCGGACAAGCATTTCGATGCGGCGACGGATGCCTCCTGCTGCGTGCTGATCGACGAAGAAACCTACCTGCGCATTTACCTGAACCATCTGGGCTGGCCGCTCACGGCAAAAGAGACTTTGGTCGTGACGGGCGGCTGTATTGACCTGACGGAGAAGGAACGGGTGCAGTTTGTTACAGGGGATGCGGCAGCGGAACTGCGGAGAATAAAAGCGGACGGCGAAGGTACGGTAACGGCTTACGGAGCGGAAACCGGGGCTTTGCTCTTGGATAACGGGCTGGCGGACGAAATCGTGGTGACAACCGTGCCGGTACTGGTCGGCGGCGGTGAGAAGGCACTGGAGTGCGGGCTGAATGACGGCAGGATATGGGTCGTGCGATCGAGCAAGGTATTGGAAGACGGGAAAATCCGGACGGTGTACGGAAGGGTGTGCCCATGAAATGTAAAAAGCTGCTGAAAAGCGGCTCAGGTCATTTAGGAAAGGGCGACGGATTATAAAAAAAAACGACCCGCCTATTTGAGCATTATCAAGAGGCTTGGCGGGTTCTATTGGTGCAAAGATAAGGTAAATTCTTTGAAAGACAAAAGAATATTAAATTTAGGTAATACCGTTGCCTAAATTTGAGGTATAAAATAACAAAGGTGCATCATTGATGCACCTTTGTTATATAATATGTAACTGACAAACATTACAATGCCGTTGGCAATGACTGAGTGTCAATAATTCTCTTTTTATAAAAGATTTTTTGGAAAGAAGACAATACACTACTGTCAATCCATTTAGAATGTGAAGCAAAAAAAGTATCGGCAACCTTGATATATTCTTTGGGAGCTTCACATTTTCTCAATGAATTGGAAATTAACATCATCCCTTTAAGTTTAGACTTAAAGAATCTATTTTTTAATCCATTGCGGTACAGAAAATCAAAATAGACCTCTGCATCGGCAATGTTGAGATTTGCCAATTCAGTCTGAAGCTCTTTCCAGTAGTAGTTCGTCATTTCTGACGATAAAATAACCACTAACAAGCTCCGTCCTTGCAAGGGGATTATTTGAAATTCTTTATTTTCCATTTTACCAATTATTACATATATTATTAATAATAACAAGGCAGTCCTTAATAATGTTTACGGCTTCATCGTATTCAAGGGTTCTACTTGTTTCCACATTAAAACTGTCCACATGGAATGTCGAGTGCCTATGTTGATTGAAGAATGAATATCCTCGTTCCAAAGCCTGCTTCAAATGCAGATTGTTGTCATACGTTCCGATACCACTTTTAAAGCAATACGCCCCACTATTATTTTTCTGAAAATATGTCCCGTATTCGTCAAAATCAGGCGCATCTTCCAAAAGACGAGTGCGCAATACCGCATCTAACGCTTTCAAAATGCCAAATGTATAACATCCATAATCATCCACCTTAACCGCAGAGTTAGCCAAATTGATTGAAGTATTGATAAAGTTTTCTATCACACTTCCATCAATATGCTCTCTGTTTCCAATATACTTGCTAAGGTCGTTGTCTAATGCATAGCCGGCACGTGCTTGGATAGCAAAC
The DNA here is from genome assembly GCF_025147485.1 of Bacteroides uniformis. NCBI lineage: Bacteria > Pseudomonadati > Bacteroidota > Bacteroidia > Bacteroidales > Bacteroidaceae > Bacteroides > Bacteroides uniformis. The sequence continues at coordinate 216,846 of NZ_CP102263.1, forward strand.
ACTTCTTCTATAGCTTCGGAAGGAATGGAAGATATAGCTTGCAACACTTCGGTTATAAATTCCACATAAAATGATGTGATACATCCTTGTACCATTAATGTTCCGTTATTATAAAAGATAACAGAAACCTTGGCATCGTATTTCCCTTTCAGATGATATTGGTTCCGGATGTTCGGATTCTTATCCGTGTTTACTTCGGAAACAACGACATTATTATATTCTTTTACCGCTGAAATCAATGTATCAAAATCATCGCTCCTTACACCTTTCAATTTGAAGCATTTTTGATCCATATCCGGTATCGCAGTCTGTTTTACAATATACTCCCAACAATCCTTGCAAATTCCATTCAAAGTTCCATTCTTGCCTTGTATATTATGAGAAACTTGTCCACCAGTAATAAAACAATTTAATGTGCTTTTTTCCTGATTTTTTATATTGATAATCTCTATCTGCTTTTGCTTTCCTTGGTTACATTCCTTTATGTGAAGCGTATAAGCAGGGCGGGCAGCAACAAATTCTTTTGCCACTTCATCTATTTTCTCAATAGCCAGAGAGTATTTTTTAGTCGCCATTACATTCAAATTGGTCTGCAAAGTTATACATTTTATTTATATTACAATGTAGATCAGTATATTATTAACTATATTATTAATTTACAAGTGAACTACATGGTTGTTTTTTAACAATTGTGCTTAAAAGCCTTTACGGGTACAAGACCTTGAAATCCCGTGGGCTGCCGCCGTCTGTCAAGCCGTCCTGCCGGAGCCGCCGGAGGGTCTCGGCTGCCGATCCGCTGCCGAAGTTGCGGACACAGTACAGGCGGGAGAAGCGGAAGCGGCGGAGGTGGACGAGCAGGTGCTCCACGGTGAAGACACCCAGCTCCCGGCACGCCCGGACGATGCGCTGCGACAAGCCGAAGGCGTCGAGCGGGGTGTCGAGCAGGCGGCGGAGCCTGCCCGGTCTGCCGGGCTTACCCCGCTGCTGTGCCACGTCCTCGTAGATGGTGGCGACCCGGTTGCGGCTGAACAGGGCGGCAAGGGATGCGCCGTCGATCATCAGGATGCCGTCGAAACGGGCGTAGGCGATGTGGTTGCCGTTCATCCAGAGGGTGATGCGCAGCTCGTCCGTACCGCAGAGCCGGGCGGCTTCCGCCACGGTGATCCAACCGATGCCGTTCATCGCCTGCGCTCCTTTCCTTTGGGCTTGTCCGTGCGGGGCGGGAACCCGTACACGGTGCGGAAGTCCTTGTCGAAGGTGAGGTACGCATCGAAGGGCTTGCCCTCCCTGCTCCTGAAGCCTTTGATAAGGGATGTTTTGCCTTTGGTTACAAGGTCGGTAATCTGGCTGTCGGTGAGTTGCTTCTCCCCCTTGCCACGGAAGACGGTAAGCCCACAATCGACGTTGCTGCACTTGGCGACCTTCGGGTAAAGGAGGATGCGACCGGAACGGCACTTGGGGCACGGGATATGTCCGCCGTCCGCCACCGATACCTGCACTTGCAGGAGTTCTTCGGTAATCTGGGCGGCATAGATCTCGATGCCCTTGCGGAAGGTGTCGGGATTCATCTCCCCGATCTCGATCTTGGCGAGGGCGGTCTCCCACTGCCCGGTCATCTCGACATCGGCGATGCGCTTGTCCTTCACTATCTGATACACGGCAAGCCCCTTGTCGGTCGGCACGAGGCTCTTCTTCTCCCGGCGCACGTAGTTACGGGCAAAGAGGGTCTCGATGATGGAGGCACGGGTGGCGGGCGTGCCGATACCGTTTCCTTTCAGGCTGTCCCGCAGCTCGTCGTCCTGCAACTCCCTGCCGCAATGCTCCATCGCCGAAAGCAGGCTGCTCTCGGTGTGCAGGGGACGGGGCTTGGTCTGTTTCTCCACGCACTCCGCCGATTGCAGGGGAAAAGACTCGCCGGGCTGCAAGGGCGGCAAAGCGGCTGTTCCCTCGTCGTCCTCGTCCCGCTCGCCACGCACGGCACGCCATCCGGCAGACCTGACGACCGTTCCCTTGGCGGTGAACACGCTGTTCCCCGCCGTGAAGGAGACGGTGGTAACGTCCTTGAGGCAACGGGCGGAGAAGGCTTCGAGCAGGCGGGCGGCTACCATGTCGTACACCGTGCGCTCGTCGGCGGACAGCTCGCCGGGCAGACACTCGGTGATGATGAGCGCATGGTGGTCGGTAACTTTCCCAGCGTCCACGCTGCGGCGGTTGAGCGAAGCCCCTTTCAGGGCGGCGGCATGGGCGGCGAAAGCCGGGTACCGCTCCAGCAGGGCGATGCGGTCGGGTATCTCGTCGAACACATCGTCCGAGAGGTAGCGGGAGCCGGTACGGGGGTAGCTCAACACCTTCTTCTCGTAAAGCGACTGGGCGACGGAGAGGGTCTTGTCCGCCGAGAAGCCGTACCTGCCGTTCGCCTCTTTCTGCAAGGCGGTCAGGTCATAGAGGAAGGGAGGCTCTTGGCTCACCTCCCTGCGCTGCACGTCGGCAACCTCCACCGTCCCCGTTGCGGTTACAGCGGCGAGGGCGGCGTTTGCCGCCGGAAGGGTTTCGTAACGCAATTCGGAGATGGCGGCGAAGGGCGTGCCGTCCTTTTCCGCCGTAACCTTCAGCCGGAAATAGGTCTGCGGGGTAAAATCCCTGTTCTCCAGATAACGGGAGCAGATCATCATCAAGGTGGGCGTCTGCACCCGTCCGAGGGAGTAGATACCCTGCCCGGCGGCGATGCTGAGAGCTTGGGTGGCGTTCAGCCCAATCTCCCAGTCGGCGATGGCACGGGCTTCGGCGGCACGGTAGAGGTTGTCGTAGTCGCTGCCGGGCTTGAGGTTGTCCAGCCCTTCCCGGATGGCACGGTCGGTCAGCGAGGAGATCCAGAGGCGCAGGCAGGGTTTGCGGCAGCCAAGGTAATTGTAGATGTACCGATGAATGGCTTCGCCCTCACGCCCGGCATCGGTCGCCACGACGATACGGTCGGAACGGTCGAAAACCTCTTTGATGACCTTCAACTGTTTGAGCACGCCGGGGTCGGGCTTGTACTCCTTGCCCTCCCGTATCTGGCGGGGGATGTACTTGAACTCCTGCGGCAGAATGGGCAGGTTCTCACGCCGGAAGCCCGCATAGCCGTATGCTTCGGGCATGGCGAGCTGGACGAGATGGCCGAACGCCCAGGTAACGAGGTAGCCGTTACCTGAGAGGTAGCCATCGTGCCGCTCCCGGACATTCAACACGTTTGCTATATCCTTCGCTACGGAAGGTTTTTCAGCGATGACTGCTGTAATCATATTTCTTTAAAATTTAACGGTTTGACAAAAGTTATCCCGCCGCTCGGACGGGATAACCGGGTAATTCATTTACAGAATGGCGGGGGAAATCAGCGGCGGACACCCCGGCTGCGCTTGGGCTTGTCGGGCTGCTCCTGCTTCTGTGCCTGTTTCCGGTCCTCTTTCTGCTCCTGCCTGCGCTCCTGCTGCTGTTTCTGTTCCCCGGTGGGTCGCTGCTGTGCGGATTGCAGGGCTTCTTTCAGGTTGCGGGTTGTCTCGACGGTCTTGCCCTCGGAATTGACCGCCACCTGCACCTCGTTCTCCACGGCGGGCTTGACACGCCCCTCTTCGAGCGCCGCATTGTAGTCCTTGGGGAACATGAAGGCGGGCTTCTCGCCGGGCTTCCATGTGATGTAGCCTTGGTAGGCTTTTCCTTTCTTGTCCACCAGACCGGAGACCTTGACCGTTCCCCCGGCTTCGAGTTCGAGGCGGGACTTCTCGGTAAGCTCCTGCTTGCGGAAAGTCTTCGGCACCTCCTGATTGGCGGTCTGTTTCAGGTTCGCCTTGTACGCATCCATCGCCAGCCTGCCCCGGTCGCCGAAGAGAAATTCGAGCTGCATCTTGGCTGCGCTGAACTGCACGGGAGCCGGGTAAACTTTGGGCTGCTCCCCCTCCTTGGCTCTGGAAAGGAACCGGCAGACCACCGCCTCGCCCTGTTTGAGCCGGGCTATCTCGTCCGGGGTGAAGGTATGCCCGTTCTTCTCCGCCGGGATATTGACCTTGGAGAGCGGGAAGGCGACCAGCTCGTTGGTCTTGAGGTTGCGGCTGACAAGAGCTTCGACCTGTTCGCCCGCCCGGTTGGTGACGGTCGCCGGGTGTCCCATGTTGCCCGTCTGCCGGAGCACCTGCTTGTCGGAGTCGGTGATGTCGTAGCCGAAGAACTGCTTCTGCATCTTCTCCGGGTCGAGGATGCCGTGGCTGCACACGGTCAGCCTGCCGTCCGTGCCGGGCTTGAGCGAAAGCTGGCTGTCGTTACTGTGCGAGATGCCGTCGAAGTGGAAATGCACCCGGACGGTCTTGTCGGTCTGGAAGCCCCGGAGCATCTGGTCAAGCATCCCGTTGCCCTCAATCTGCTCCCGCTGCACGCCGAGTGCGGCGAGGCTGTTCCAGTCGATGTCCTCCGGGCGGTACTTGTACTGCGGGTTCTGTTCGGTCTGCCCGGCGGACTGCTGCGGCACACCTTCGGGCTGTTGCTGCTGCCCGGCTTGGGTCTGCTGCTGTGCCTGCACGGGCGGCTGCACCTCGTACTGTGCGAGGAGCGGTTCGCCCGTCTTGACGGACTGGCTCTCCCGTTGCCGAAAATCGGCGGCTACCCGCTGCACCTCCTCTTCCGGCACACGGAAGAAGTGGAAACGGGTCGGGTCTTTCAACTGGTTCCAGAGGTTGGAAAAGAAATTTGAAAACATATCGCCGTGGCGATCCACCCGCAGGAGGTCGTTGTTGTCCTCCAAGGGGTTCTTGGTCTGTAACTCGCCGTCCTTTACTCCGCTGACGGCTTGGAGCGTGCCTTTCTCGTCCATGACGAGCAGGATGTCCATTAACTGTTGGCTACTGTCCGGTCGTTCGTCCATAATCTGGTAAATTTAAATGGTGAATACTATTGGTTCTCAAACGAAACCGGGCGTAAATATAAAGGGAAGCAGACGGGAAACCTGCAAGTCCGGTGCGGGCTGTCCGCACTTGTCGTCCGGTTCGCAGGTTTGTCGCCGCCCTTTCCTGTGAAAAATACAAAAAAATCCATGTCGTCCACACATTTTTCTATCCCGAAAACGAGGACAATCCGTTGTTTTCGTTATATTTGGAACCTAAATATAGGTGCGGTCATGCCGTGCCTGATTGAAAATCCGGTAACGGGAAACACGCTTTGTCGTTGCCACCCATGAGATGCGTATGAAAGTCTATCAGAGCAAACCGAGAATAAAACTTTCACCTGCCATCCGTGACGGGCAGAAATACGTGGAAGTGGAGTTCGACGAGGACGATGCCATCCGGCTGTCGTTGTCGAAAGAGAAGGGCGTGCGGTTCGAGGAGGACAGAGCCTACCTGCCGGAAGAAGGGTTCGACCTGTCCGGCTTTTTCGACCGCCATGTGGAAACGGCGTATATTGACTACTCCGCCCTGAAAAACACCCAGCCCAAGAAGAGCGGAAAAACCAGCCCCGCCATCCCGCCCGGCTATGCCGAGACGCTGCGGCAACTGCGGTACAGCGAGCATACCGTCCGTGCGTACACCACTTACTTCAAGGAGTTCCAGCAATACTTTGCGGGAAGAAATCTCCGCTACATCCGACTGGAAGAAATCAACGCCTACATCGTACACCTGATTGACACACGGGGGATCTCGTCGTGCCAGCAGAACCTGCGCATCAACTCGATCAAGTTTTATTTCGAGAAGGTGCTGGGATTGGAACGGAAATGTTACGAGGTAAAGCGAGCCAAACGGGAACGGACGCTGCCCGACGTGCTGAGCAAGGAGGAGATAAAATCCATCCTTGACGCAACCGGTCCGGACATCCGGCTGTTCTGCATGTTCTCTCTGCTCTACTCCGCCGGGTTGAGAATCAGCGAGCTGCTGGACTTGAAGCCACACGACATCAACGTGAGCCGTTCGCTGATACGGGTACGGCAGGGCAAAGGGAGGAAAGACCGCTACACGCTGCTGTCGAAGCCCCTTGTCAGGAAGCTGACCGAGTACGCCAAGCTGTACAAGCCGCAGGAATGGCTGTTCGAGCGGTACAAGGGCGAACCGTTCACGGAGAGCATCGTGTCGAAGAAGCTGAAAGAGGCGGCGAAGGAAGCCGGAATAACCAAGCGGGTGTACCCCCACCTGTTGCGGCACTCGTTCGCCACGCATCTGATCGAGCAAGGCACGGACTTGAAAATCGTGAAAGAGCTGTTGGGGCACAACCAACTGAAAACGACGGAAATGTACGTGCATATATCCGACACTTTCAAGAGCAGCATCCGCACTCCATTGGATGATATTCTTGAAAGTGATAATGAGATAGTTAAATAAGAAAATAACAGCGAAAACCGCTGATAATTACATGTTAGTCGCTTGAAAAATAAAAAAAGAAAATGAGTAAGATAATGATATGGGTCGGTCAATTCGATTCCGAAGCTGACTTTGAGAAATATATGGATCAATCGGCTTTCCGTCAATGGTGGAAAGATTACGATGAAGACAATAAGGAACTTCGTTGCCAGTTCTGTAAGGAGCTTGGTGTAATGAGCTATGATGAGGATTTTCTTATTATGAAATTCACATCTGACGGCTTGGCAGGATTACTTAACCTTATTCCTGCTGATACCCAAAAGATAAGTCTGTCGATGGCTGATAAAAATATTACAATGGCAAATGCTGTTATCTGCTATAATTGTCGTGAGGGTATATCTCCTAAGAAGGCAGAGAATACCACAACCATGACTTATCTTGGTACGTTTGAGTTTGAACTGTCGCCTGAAGGAATGCAAGGGTCTAATGCTGGATTAGAATATATGATTTGGATTGGCACAACCGCTAAAAGTCGGGAAGAATTTATGGAGTATTTCAATCAAGATGAGTACATGAAAGAAATACGAGATTACGAAGAAGGTCGTACAAAGAAACGTCCCAATCCGGAACATCGCTGTCAGTTCTGTAAAGACGTTAATATAAAGTATTACTATCCAGAATTTCTAACTGTGGAAATTAAGGATGAACCCGAAAATCCTTTTAATCTTGTTAGAATGATGATTGATAACAAACTTGTCCTTGACTGGTATATTGAGTCCGATATTGATGAATACCACATAAAGCCATCAAATTGTATTGTGTGCTATATACCCAATGGTTTCAAGGACAACAAAAGGAATCAAAAAATCTTTATTAAGAAGAAAAATTATGATTCATATGAAACACCTGAAAAATTTGTGAATGAATTAGACAGTTACAACGGTATTCAATATTTGGAAACTTATATTGCAGAATAAAGCGACTAACAAACGGATAAATTTCCCTTAAAGGTCGATTATCCACTGGACATTATCAATGTGCAAAATAAAAAATAAAAGTAGTATGGAACTGAAACAATATCTTAAAACGAATTGCCACTGGGAAAATCGGGTAATCATAAGCCCGAATGAGCTTGTGGCAATTTATTCTAAAGCAAACTACCAACCGACTTCAAAGTTGATAGATTTCCTTATTTATTTCTACAATCAGGAATTTCAGTTTCCAAAAGTGGATGTGCATTTTAATCTAAAGAAAACATTAAACGATAATCCGCATTACTTATTCTACGACCAATTTTGTGAACTACTCCATGTTTCGGATATTTGTCCTTTTGGGGAATACGAACATGGATATATGGTCTTGCTTGTTGATAGTAAAAACAACATATACGGCGTAATGGATGATTATGTTGAACGGTTTGGAAATGATTATTTCAAAATGCTAAATCAACTTTATAATCGGTAAGGCATTGATAACAAACAGCAGACCGACTGAATAAGCGGAACGTTGCCGAACATTATGGTAGAAGTAAAAGAATAAAAATATGAGAAATAGTAAAATTGATAATGTGATAAATCTGACGGCATCGGAAAGATATGATTACTTCATCCGTAAAGTTGCAGATTTTGAAGAAGTCTGGGGCTTAAAGGATGCAGAAGGATGGGCTTTAATGGGAAGTGAAGAACAAGTATTGTTTCCAATATGGAGTGAAAAGGAATTTGCTGAATTGTGTAAATGGGATAATTATCAGCCAACTCCAATTCCTCTTGATGACTTCATGGAAAAATTGCTGCCTAAGTTAGAGAAAGACAGTGTTATGTTGGCTGTATTCCCTTTAACACAAGGAAAAGGTATTATTCGTAAAGTTCAAGAGGTAAAATCTGATATAGAACAAGAATGTGAACAATATGAATAAATTACCATAACATACGGATTAATCTCCCCTGAAAGGTCGGTTAGCCAATAAATATTACAGCTATGGATATAACGAATAGAATTATTGTCGCCTTACTGGAACGAATGAAAAGTAGAAACAAGAACTTTTCATTATCAAGACCTAAGTTTCATCAGTTGTTTCAAATAAATCCCGATGGCTACTTATGGTATGGCAAGAAACTGGAGCGGCATTTACTTAACAAATATGGAGAATCGGCTGATACATTGAAATATCTTGATATGTATTATTTCATTGACAATATCGTGCGGTTGTATTACATGCCTAAAAATTCAAATTCGGAGGAAAACGAGTTTGGAAAGCTATACGCTTATGGCTCCATAATAGGGTTACACCGTTGTCATATTCCAGATAAGCGAATATATCTGAACCGATTGTTAAACACTTTACTATTCTGTTGTCCGACTTCTGAAGAATATATCCGTAGATTCCGCTGGCAAAAAAACGGTATATATTACAAATCGCAGGATGTGGAAGTTCTTATTGCCGATACATTTACAGAAATACGGGAATCGGACAAACAATCAGAATCCATTGAAATAGTTGAGTCAATAGTCAATGAGACATACCGTTATCTGGTAGGCTCAAATACGGGGCTTCCATTTGTTCGTTCGGAAACTTTATTGCACTACAACCTGAACCCATCTGATTATATGTGGCTGTATCAGCACGATAAGGAATTGTTTTATACTTATCTTGATATGGCAGCATTACAGTCGGAGATTTTCAGTTACAAGTCATTTGTGTACAATTTCAACTTGTATATTCTAAAAGACACAAATATATTGGATGAATTGTCCAAATATTCCAAGTGTTATGAAGCCGTTTTAGAATTGCTTTTCAAATCCGATTCAATTATGCAGAACTCCGTTATTCGGCAAATCAAATTATGTAGAAATGAAGATACCATTAAACAGAATGACAGATTGGATGCTATTGACAAATGGCTCAACTCCCTAAACAAGATTGGTTAGCCACAGAACATTAAAAAACGGTGACTGTATCTAAAGATTCCCATAAGTATTTCTGTATAAATATAATATTATAAGTAAATGGAATGGCTGAGCAACATATATCAGAATTTTGAAGGGCTACTATCAAATTTAGCCCAATATATTCAATCAAATCCTAAAGTAGGTCATTTAATTGGTATATTTTTATTGTCAATTTGGCTCATCGGGCTTATATTCAATTGGAAGTGGACGTATAAGGGGAACGGTTCTTATGGATGGAACAAGTTACTCGAAGAATTAGGTCCTACTACTTTCCGTTTTTGGTTAGGGGTATTTATAACTATCTGTCTATTGATTATGATTTATATTTATATTAAGGTATGATAGAACCGATGCTTATTCTCTTGCCGTTTATCATGCCCAATGTATAAATCCGAAGTGAAACATCAGTGCGAAATTCACCACGGTCAAGGCGATAGCGATAAGGACTATTTTGGCGAGCTTCCTGCCGGGATGTTTCATCTTTCCGTAATATTCACGGAGCGCTTCACGCCGCCCGGCTGTGTAGCGGAGCTGGCAGAACAAGTCGGGAAGAAAGCAGAGCATCATCCATACAACAAAAGCAACAATCCAACTGAAATAGCGAAACATCAACGGTGTTCCAAGCGGTACGAGTATGGCAAAGAGCCAGCAAAAGAACAACAGCATACGCCCGTTAAGGTTGTTATGCTCCCTTTCGTGCCATATCTCGGCTACATACCACATATAGTCGATGAAGCAGATCCGGTATTTGCGATTGTCCTTATCCATATCATTACAAAAATAATGTATTTTGCTCACTTAATCATTACTTCATACCGAAAAACACCACGCAAAATAAAAAATACCTCGCCGGCTTTTGCCGACGGGTATTTTTATCCTCACTTGTCCTTAATCAGATGCGACAGCTCCGGGTCTGCCTTGATGCGCTCGATTTCGTCGGCGACAATCTGCCTGACCTCGTTCTTGATGCGGTAGTAGTTGGCGTCGATCTGCTGCTGCATGGTGTCGTTGCCGTCCTTGTCGGTGAAGTCGATGATCTGCGGAATCTTCACGTAGCGGGCGGTCTCCCGCTTGACCTGCTCGTTGTCCACGACAATCTCGGCATGGAAAATCTTCTGCTCGATACGCTCGTCGAAATTGTCGGCTACCGCCCCGACGAACATACCCTGTGTGAGGGTGGAAATCTTGCTCGCCGGGATAAGGCTGTCCATCTGGGTGTTGATGGAGACGGAGGTTTCGTTCCGGTTGATGGTCATGTTCTGCCGTTTCTGCAAGACCTTGCCGAAACGCTCGGACAGTGTCTTGGCGGTTTCGGCAACTACCTGACCAGCAAAGACATTGCCGACCGTATTGCAAATCACAGCGGACTCTTTGTCCCCGTAATCACGCTTCAACTGGCTAAAATCCTGAAAGCCGAGCATGACGGCTACCTTGTTGCTTCGGGCGGTGGCAATCAGGTTATCCAGCCCACGCATGTAGATGGTGGGCAGCTCGTCGATAATCACGGCGGATTTGAGCCGTTTCTTCTTGTTGATGAGCTTCACGATGCGGGAGTTGTACAGTCCCAACGCCGCCCCGTAAATGCCCTGCCTGTCGGGATTGTTACCGACTACGAGCACTTTAGGCTCTTCGGGATTGTTGATGTCGAGGGTGAAATCGTCCGCCGTCATCACCCAGTAGAGCGCCGGGGAAATCATGCGGGAAAGCGGTATCTTGGCACTGGCTATCTGCCCCTGCAACTGCTCCACCGCTGAGGATTCCCATGCGTCCATGAAGGGAGAAAGGTAGTTCTCCAGCTCCGGGTACGAGGTGAGGATGGGAAAAATGTCGGCGTACTTGCGGTTCAGGAACTCGATGGCATGGGGGAAAGTGCAATACTTGCCGTTCTTGTAGATTTTGAGATACCATATAATACTGGCTAACAGAATGATAGGCGATTCTACGAAAAAGTCGCCCTGCTTGGAAATATCGGGTAAGTCAAGGGCATTGCTGCCCCCTTCTCCCCTAAGAACCGTACATGAGAGTTTCCCCTCATACGGCTCAAGCAACTCAATATTTCTATTTGTTGTTAGAAATCGGCTCATACTTTCAACATTTTCGTTTATTTCGCTTGTAGCAGTTGTTGTGGACAAGTTGCCGTACAATCGAACCACCAACAGATATTTCGTTGACGTTCCATGCTTTTGTACAATCTATTTCCTTGCCGCATAACGGACAAATCCGGTTCTGCTTGTTCCATAAATATAAGAGAGACTTACGTCCCTTGAGAGATTCCAGCATTTGTTGCTCCTTTCGCTGAAAGAAATAATCATCGTATTCCGGGTCGAAAGGGTTTGCCTCACCTTTGATTTGCTTGTACGGGGTATAATGTATATCCGACAACCTTTTAAGGGTCAGGTAGTTCACTTTCTTGCTCTTGGTTTCATATTTCCATGCAAACGTCCATTTACGCCCCCGAATTTCATGCCAATATTTGTCTGCAACCCAAGACTTGCGTTTCTTTGGATGGCGACGTAAAGCCCATTTCTTCGTGAGATTGTAAATGTGATTGTCACAACCATGAAAAGCATCGGTTGATGCACCATATCGGTAATAGTTGCCCCAACCTGTGATTACAGGATTAAGCATTCGTATCAGCGATTCCTGCTTACACATTTTATGTCCTTTAACGATGTCACCGATTTTTGCCCTGAAGCGTTTCTGTGCATCTTTGGACGGGGATGTGTATAGCCTTTTGCCAAACTTCCTCACATTGAAACCTAAGAAATCAAAACCGTCGTATATGTTCGTAATGGTAGTTTTCTCTTCGGATAAGGTCAGCCCTCTTTCTTTGAGAAATTCTATCACGATAGGTTTGACTTCGTTTTCCAATAGCTCCTTATCTCGACCTGTGATTATAAAGTCATCCGCATAACGAATAAGGTTTACCTTGTAGTGGAATGTCTTATTGTTGCGCCATAATCTTTTGAATCTTTCAGCCAAGAGTGGTTGAAGTCCGTCAAGTGCTATATTTGCAAGTGTCGGTGATATGATACCTCCTTGTGGTGTACCCTCTTCTGTCGGGAATAGTTTGCCATTGAATACAGCTCCACATTTCAGCCATTTTCTGAGTATCGTCTTATCCATAGGGATATGATTAAGAAGCCAGTCGTGGCTGATATGGTCGAAGCAGCCTTTAATGTCTCCCTCCAAAATCCATTCGGGGGAATGCTGGCGGTTTAGAACCGTATCAATCTGACGGATAGCGTCCATTGTCCTGCGTTTCTTGCGGAAACCATAAGAAAAGCGGTCGCCTGTCGTTTCGGCTATCGGTTCCAATGCCATGAGATATAATGCCTGCATCGCCCTGTCTTTCATTGTCGGTATTCCCAACGGTCGGAGTTTACCGTTCTTTTTCTTGATGTGAACCCTACGAAGCGGCTGCGGATTGTAACCACGACGTTTCAGTTCACCGATTGCTTTGTACTTGCGCTTGGGAGAATCCCAAAGCTGTTTATCTACTCCAGACGTTTTCTTCCCTTTGTTGGAAGTAACCCTCTTTACCGCCAATGCCTTGGCGTAAAAAGAGTGGGTCAGCATCCACTGCAAGGCTTTCACCTTGTTATGTCTGCCTTCCTTTTGAGCCTTTACAATACGCGCTTGTAGCTTTCGGACATAGGCTTCACACTTGGACCAGTCCATGCCGTCCCAAGTTAGATTCCTACTATCAGCAGGCGCACACGATGTTTTAGTTTCGTTCATTTGCTTTCCTCCTTTTGAAAGTTCTAAAAGTTATCTTGTAAAGAGTTACCATATACGGAAGTCTGCCCACTTTCGTGTCGGATGATGTCACCAATAACAACCCGTGATGTTGATTCAATCCGTATCCACCCCATTACAGGGTGGCATTCGCTTTTTCCGTTATCTCATACCTGCACCCCATTCGGCTTGCCTTGCGGTTCGCTTACTCGCATTCTTACGAGAGAGATACAGGCTTGCCCTGTTCCACGTAATTGACAAACGGATAGTTTAGGTTCTGCCAAGTCCGCCGGCAGTGCTGTGTCCGTGTAACCCCAACATGGGCAAGGGTTATCCGACTGCTTACCTTTTGGTGAGAGCTAAAGTATCTTGCGCTCCTTCAAACCTTACGACGGCTAAAGTCAGTTCACTTACGTTAACCATGCTATCCAGCCTCGCCACTCAACGGTATGATACTAACCGTCCTTGACATTCCCTCACGGTTCAGTCTTGTCCTTTCGGAAAGTGTACTTTGTCCTATAAGCTTGGCACAACCCATCACTGGAGATGCACCTTATAGTAGGCTACCGCTGACGGAACAGCGGGTTAAATCATGCAATTAATATCACTGTCTAACAATCAATTACGTGACTTTACAGGTCACACCCACGTTCGGTTCAAATTTAACATAATCGTGTAGGCACTCTCGTAGGCATCGGATATGTCGGTCATGAAGTCGGGGTGGATGGGGTTGCAGCGGTGGCTCTCCCTCGGGTTGTCGAAGTTTATCACGTAGAACTTGGGCTTGACCTTGTAGCCGTCCAAATGGGCGAGCAGGTGGTTGTAAGCTATCTCGGAGAGGTCGGGGTACTTGAAATCATACAGGAAAAGCGAATAGCCCTTCTCGATGGTCTGTTTGATGTACTGATTGATAATTGCATAGGACTTGCCCGAACCGGGCGTGCCCAAGACCATCGTCGCACGGAAGGGATTGACAAGGTTGATCCATCCGTCATACGCCCTGCCCCGGAACCAGAAGCGGGTGCGGAGGTTGACGGAATACTCGTTCTCCTTCAGCTCGGTCTCCTGCATGAAGGATTCGTTCTCGACGTTGAACACGTCTTCGAGCAGGTCGGTCTTCAGCAGGCGGGACATCCACAGCCCCGCCATGAGCAGGCAGATATACCCGGCGGTAAGGGTGGCGATATACAGCACGGTGCCCGCCGGAAGCGACAGAGGAAGGGCGAGCAGCCACCCGTTGCCGAAAAAGAGCAGCAAGCCGGACACGCCGCAAAGGATGATCCTGCGCCACGTGATTTTCTGCTCCTTCACGCCCTTTGTGCCGAGGCAGCTAAGGGCGAGGAACAGCACGGCGAAGAGCTTCGTCCAGAGGATACTGGAGAACAGCCCGGCGGTACGCTGGAAGCCGAGCAATATCCTATCGACAACGCCGATGTCGATGCCCCACTCCCGGACAGACTGGTAACAGAACCAGTAAATATTGATGACTACAAATAAAATGCTTATCGCACGCATGAACTCCATGACTTTGGCGAGTCCACGCAAATCGTCTTCGTTTTGCATAATTCGTTGAAAATTAATGATAAAACTTCGTTTTATTATGTATATGTACTTTTTCTTTTGTCTTGATACAAAAGAAAAAGATACCAAAAAGAAAAAGTCAAGACTGCATTTTCTCGCTACTCCACTTCGCAATTTTCGGGGACAAAAAGAACTCGCTACGCTCAAACAGCTTTTTGTCCTTATCCGAAAATCGCTGCGTTCCGCTTTACGCTGCGAAAATGAGGTCGGTGTGCCATGCGGATGGGCATTGGGCATTGTTACTGTTGCCTTCCATATTTGCGTTTTTTCTTCCTTTTTCGGGGCGGTACGGGCTGGTCGCCGGAGGCTCCGCCGGGTACGGGGGCAAAGAGGTTGAAGGCGGCCGCCACGTTTTGGGTGCTGCCGTCCTTGTGGTCGGGACGATAGCCGGTATCGTGTCCGTCCCATTGGGATGCGCCCGTATGCTCCTGCTGCCGGGTGGGATGTTCCACTCCGGCGGAGGGTTGCGGCAGGTGAATGCCTTCCTGCCCGGTGAAAAGGTCGTTGAACACGCCTGCGGAGAACTCCTTGCCCAGACGGGAGCCGTTGAAGACGGCTTTGGCGGCATGGTCGATGAAGGTCGCCCCATAGATGCGCCCGGCTTCATTCTGACGGAATACCACGCCGATACCCTGCCGCATGAGTTCCCGCTCGAACTGCGCCCGGTCATGCCCTGCGGTCTGCATGGCGGCGGCAACCTTTCCGGCGGTGGCGGCGGCGACCTCCCTGTGGGTCTTTTCCCATGCGGCAGCGTTGTGCATCCGCCTTTCGAGGGCTGCGACGCCCGCCTCCTTGCCGAACACGGAGGACTTGAAGGGCTTGCCGACCTTGTTGCCCTCCCTGTCGGTTGCCGAATAGGTCAAGCCGTGATACTCCCGCCCGCCGTATTCCCCCTTCACCTCGTCCACCGTGATGCCGTAAAGGGAAAGGACGGCACGGTATTCGCCCAGTGTACGGAAACGCCACTCCCGGGCGAGCGGGCGGATGACTCCTGCCAACTGCCCCTTGAGGTTGCCGTCCCCGTAACCGACGGGCGACAAGGGCAGCCCCTCCTTCCACTGCTTGGGCGTAGCCGGGACAAGATCGAACTGCCGTTCCAGCTCCCGGCAGACCTTCATCGAACGCCCGTGCTCGTAGCTGTCGGAAATCGCCCGCCCGGTTTCGTCCACCCGGACGGAGACGATGTGCAGGTGCTCCCGCCCGATGTCGTTGTGGCGATAGACGATATAGGGCTGGTCGCCGAAGCCCATGCGCCGCATATACTCCTCCGCCAAGCTGACAAACCGCTCTTCGCTCAAGCAATCCTTCGGGTCGGGATTGAGGGAGATGTGCAGGACGGGCTTCTCGGTCTTGCGATTGGCTGTGAGGTAATCACTGAACGAGCGGGAAAGATGCCCTATCGTGTAGGGGTTATCGCCCTGCGGCTCGATAATCCGGCTGGTGAAAAGCACGTCGGCGTGCCGTTCGTCCACCTTCAACTGGTTGTAGGCAAGCACCCCGTACAGGCTGCTGCCGTGCGAGATCTTGGCTATCATCGGACGGGGTATTTGCTTTGGAACTCCTCCACCAGTGCGGAAATCCGCTTGCTCAACTCGACCAGTTCGAGGGTGTGCCGCTCCAGCTTGTAGAGGAAAGCGAGGGCTTTCTTCTCCGAGAAATTGGATTTGAGCGCACGCACGCATTGGTTGTAGTTCGTGCCTATGGCACGGAACTGCGAGTGGAAAGTGGTCAGGCGCATGTAGAAATCCTGCGTCCCCTTATCCAGTTTAATGACCTTAATCTCCCTGCCGAAAAGTGCGGAAACGATAAACTCCGCCTTGGTCGCCTTGCCCGACTCGTCGAAAAGCGCGAGGAAACGGGCGTTGTCCCCGTCGTCCAGACGGAACACGTAGCGGTGGCGCATCTTGTCGGGCTTGGGCTTTCGCCCGTGGTTGCCCGCATACTTCTTCTGATTGTCCATCATCCTGTAAAATTTTAAGTGAAACATGGTCTGAAAACGCCGTATGCCTACGGCTCTCCCCCGTGAGCAGCCCCCGACTCCGGAGGGGGATGCCACATCGAGGGGGCAAGGTGGTGGTGAGGCACGAAATTCATTTCGAGTGCCGCAGCACACAACTTGCCATTTTCGTTTGAAAATAAAATCCGTCCTGCCGGACAGATTGGGGATGCCCTTGCCTGCTGCGGAGTGCCGGGGCACTCCCTCGGGCGATTGCCGCTCTTTTTCATTCTTACTTCATTTTGGTTTCCGCCTGCAAAGTAACAGCCCTTTCCCCGTCCGGACACCATACCCGGATGCGACAAACCTACGGGTGGAAAGACAATGCACGACACGTTGATAATCAAACGGATAAACTATCGGTATTTTGATATTCCTTTGCGCCGTGGAAGCGGTGAAACGACTGTCCGGATAGACAAGGAAACAACCGGACAGCCGAACGGCTGACGGTCTTGCCGGACAAACGGACGGATGATTGGCTAAACAGCCAAACGGCTAAATGACTAAACGGTCAAACGGCTGGACAGCCGGACAAGCGGGCAGTCGGATGATTGGATGGATGCCGGGCTGAATGTATGACCGGATGCCTGAACGGATGAACGGACGGCAGAGTGGCTGAAAAGCTGACCGATTGAGTGAACAGAGAAACGGCTGCACGGGCAGCCGGATGAATAACCAACAGAATGACGATATGGACAGACAGACATTGAACGTGGCTTTCGCCACACAGAAAGGCGGCAGCGGCAAGACGGCTATCACGGTGCTGGTGGCGGGCTACCTGCACTACCGCTTGGGGTGTCCGCTGGCGGTGATCGACTGCGACTTCCCGCAGTACAGCCTGTACGAGATGCGGGAACGGGACAGCCGGGCGGTACTGGAGAACGAATACCTGAAACGGGCGGCTTACGAACAGATGCGGCAGCCGGGGCGTGCCGCCTATCCGGTGCGCAAGTGCCGGGTGGAGCAAGCCCCCGACACGGCAAGGGAGCTGGCGGCGGAAGGCTGCTACGACCTGCTCTTCTTCGACCTGCCGGGCACGGTGAACTCGGCGGGCATCCTGCGCACGATCGCACAGATGGACTACATCTTCGCCCCAGTGAGTGCGGACAAGGCGGTGCTGGAAAGCACGCTCTCCTTCCTCGACGTGCTGCAACGGATGATGCTGGGCAAGGAGACGAGCCGCTTGAAGGGGCTTTACCTTTTCTGGAACCAAGTGGACAAGCGGGAAACGAGCGGGCTGTACGAGAAGTACGGGCAGGTGGTCGCCGACATGGGGCTGCCGATGCTGCAAACCCGCATCCCCGACACGAAACGCTTCCGCAAGGAGGCGGACGGCACGGGACGGACGGTGTTCCGCTCCACGCTGCTGGCTCCCGACAGGCGGATGCTGGCAGGCAGCGGCATCCCCGAACTGACCCGTGAGATAGCGACCATCCTCAAACTGGAAGGCTATGAAGAAGCAGCGGAATGAGAAGCCCATCGACGAGGAGCTGCTGATGCGGATGATGGCGGGCGAGGCGGCAGGGACGGGAGAACCGGGAACCGGAAAGGAGGAAACCGCCGTGCCGGTGGAGAAGGCGCAGGAAGGGAAGGCGGCGGACACAAGACGGCGCAAGGGAAGGCAGGCGGACTATGAGACGACCTTCCTCAAAGGCATGGACATCCCCGCCCGCTACGGCAAGCCGGTCTATGTGCGCCGTGAGTACCACGAGCGCATCGCCAAAATCTCGGTGATGCTGACGGGCGGCAAGGTGTCGCTCTCGGCATACATCGACAACGTGCTGGCGCAGCACTTCGAGCAATACCGGGAGGAGATCGAGGCGGCATACGCCGGGAAACTGGAGAACCTCTTTTAAAAAGGAAGGAGGAAACGGCATGATACTGAAATTATCGCTCACCGTCCTGCTGCTCTATTACCTTGTCGTGCTGTGGAAATACTACCGGCAGGACATCACCGGGATATTCGGGACAGCGGAGACGGACGAAGACACGGACGGAACGGGAAAGGAACCGGGGCAACCGGGCGAGCCGTACACGGTCATGGGAGAAAGCACCTACCTGCCCTTCGGAGCGGAGGACGGGGAGGAAGCGGCAGCCGGGGCCGTGGACGAACCCGCAGCGGAGGACGACGGGGCGGACTACTCCGACATCGAGCCGGAGGAGGACGAGGAGGAGACGGACTATGAACCCACGCCGGAGGAGATCCGGGAACTGGAGGAGGAAGAGGAATTAGAGGCTTATTACCCGGACGGCAACCCCGACTTCGCCACGGGGTACTCTTTCGATGACCTGAAAAAGGTGCGCCGGGTACTGGTGTCGGACAATGCGGACGAAAAGGCGGAGCGGGAAGCCCGTGAAGTGCTGCCGTCCGTGATGGGGTCGGACATCTGGGAGGCGATGCTGGACGAGTTCGAGGGCGCACGTGAGCGTGTCGCCCGGCTGATGGACAACCATAATGTTTAATTAAAATTTTAAAGACAAATGAGACAAAAGAGAATCTTATTCACGGCGGCCTGCATACTGGCTGCCGTGGGCGCAATGGCGCAGGGAAACGGGCAGGCGGGCATCACGGAAGCCACGCAGATGGTTACCTCGTATTTTGAACCGGGGACGAAACTGATTTACGCCATCGGTGCGGTGGTCGGCTTGATCGGAGGGGTGAAAGTATATGGGAAGTTCAGCTCCGGCGACCCCGACACGTCGAAGACGGCGGCGAGCTGGTTCGGAGCCTGCATCTTCCTGATTGTAGCCGCCACCATCCTGCGTTCGTTCTTCCTGTAAAACAGCGGACTATGGACATGGAAATCAACAAGGGGATCGGCAGGAACGTGGAGTTCAAGGGGCTGGAAAGCCAGTACCTCTTCATCTTCTGCGGCGGTCTGCTCGCCGTGTTCGTGGTGTTCGTCATCCTGTACATGGCGGGCGTGAACCAGTGGGTGTGCATCGGCTTCGGCGTGGCTGCGGCTACACTGCTGGTATGGCTGACCTTCCGGCTGAACGCCCGGTACGGCACGCACGGGCTGATGAAGGCAGCCGCCCGCAGGAGGCATCCGAGGTACGTGGTGAACCGCCTGAAAATCCCCCGATTATTTATCTTTAAACACTGGCAAGAATGAAAAACGTAATGAAAGCGGCGACGCTCGAAAGCAAGTTCCCGCTGCTGGCGGTGGAGAACGGCTGCATCGTGAGCAAGGAGGCGGACGTGACGGTCGCCTTCAGGGTGGAACTGCCGGAACTGTTCTCCGTCACGGGGAGCGAGTACGAGGCGATCCACTCGGCTTGGCACAAGGCGGTGAAGGTGCTGCCGGAGTATTCCATCGTGCACAAGCAGGACTTCTTCATCGAGGAGAAGTACCGGCCGGAAACGGACAGGGACGACCTTAGCTTCCTGAGCCGGAGCTTTGAGAGGCACTTCAACGAACGCCCGTTCCTGAACCACTTCTGCTACCTGTTCCTTACCAAGACGACGAAGGCACGGAGCCGTCAGGAAAGCACGTTCTCCACCCTCTGCAAGGGCAGGCTTGTCCCCAAGGAGATCGAGGACCGGGAGACGGTTACGAGGTTCCTCGAAGCGGTCGGTCAATTCGAGAAGATCATGAACGACAGCGGGCTGGTTACGCTGCGCCGCCTCACGACGGACGAGATCACCGGGACGGAACGGTCAGCGGGCATCGTGGAGAAGTACCTCTCGCTCTCGCAGCACGACACGACGGTGCTGAAGGACATCCAGTTGAACCCGGAGGAGATGCGCATCGGCGACGACATCCTCTGCCTGCACACCCTCTCGGACACGGAAGACCTGCCGGGCAAGGTGGCGACGGACAGCCGTTACGAGCGGCTCTCGACCGACCGCTCGGACTGCCGGCTGTCGTTCGCCGCCCCGGTGGGCTTGCTGCTGGACTGCAACCACTGCTACAACCAGTACATCTTCATCGACGACCACGGGGAGAACCTGAAACGCTTCGAGCAGACCGCCCGGAACATGCACTCGCTCTCCCGCTACTCCCGCTCCAACCAGATCAACAAGGCATGGATCGAGGAATACCTGAACGAGGCGCACTCGAAAGGGCTGACCTCGGTACGCTGCCACTGCAACGTGATGGCGTGGAGCGACGACCGGGAGGAACTCAGGCGCATCAAGAACGAGGTAGGCAGCCAGCTCGCCCTGATGGAGTGCAAGCCGAGGCACAACACGGTGGACGTGCCCACGCTCTTTTGGGCGGCGATACCGGGGAACGAGGGGGACTTCCCCTTCGAGGAGAGCTTCTACACGTTCATCCCACAAGCCCTGTGCTTCTTCACCGAAGAGACGAACTACAAGGACTCGCTCTCGCCCTTCGGCATCAAGATGGCGGACAGGATGACGGGCAGACCGCTGCATCTGGACATCAGCGACCTGCCGATGAAGAAAGGGGTGATCTCGAACCGCAACAAGTTTGTCCTCGGTCCGAGCGGAAGCGGCAAGTCGTTCTTCATGAACCACCTCGTGCGCCAGTATTACGAGCAAAACAGCCACATCGTGCTGATCGACACGGGCAACTCGTACCAAGGGCTGTGCGAGCTGATCCACCGCAAGACCAAGGGCGAGGACGGGATTTACTACACGTACACGGAGGAGAAGCCCATCAGCTTCAACCCCTTCTTCACGGACGACTACAAGTTCAGCGTGGAGAAGAAGGACAGCATCAAGACGCTGCTGCTGGCGCTGTGGAAGGGCGAGGACGAGAAAATCACGAAGACGGAGAGCGGCGAGCTGGGCAGTGCGGTGTCGGCGTACATCCGCCGGATACAGCAGAACCGGGACATCGTCCCCTCGTTCGACACCTTCTACGAGTACATGCTGAACGATTACCGGAAGGAGCTGGCTGCAAGGGACATCAAGGTGAGCCGGAAGGACTTCAACATCGACAACTTCCTGACCACGCTCAGGCAGTATTACAAGGGCGGTCGCTACGACTTCCTGCTGAACTCGAACGAGAACATCGACCTGCTGCACAAGCGGTTCATCGTATTTGAAATTGACAGTATAAAAGATAACGCCGAACTGTTCCCCGTGGTTACGATCATCATCATGGAAGCCTTCATCAACAAGCTGCGCCGCCTGAAAGGGGTGCGGAAGATGCTGATCTGCGAGGAGGCTTGGAAAGCCCTTTCCTCGCCGAGTATGAGTGAATATCTGAAGTACCTCTATAAAACTGTCAGGAAATATTTCGGCGAGGCGATTGTCGTCACGCAGGAGGTGGACGACATCATCTCGTCCCCCATCGTGAAGGAGGCTATCATCACCAACTCGGACTGCAAGATCCTGCTCGACCAGAAGAAGTACATGAACAAGTTCGACGGCATCCAGTCGATGCTCGGTCTGACGGACAAGGAGAAGTCGCAGATACTCTCCATCAACCTCGCCAACCATCCCGGACGGAAGTACAAGGAGGTGTGGATCGGTCTGAACGGTGTGCAGTCGGCGGTGTATGCCACGGAGGTATCGGCTGCCGAGTACCTGACCTATACCACCGAGGAGAGCGAGAAGACGGAGGTGTTCGCACTGGCGGAAGAGCTGGGCGGGGATTTGGAGCTTGCCATCAAGCGGCTGGCGGAAACGAAGTATAAATAATGTGCCGATGTGCTGACTGGGAGCGGCGGACAGGCTGCCGGACGGATGGTTGATTGACCGGACGAACGGCTAAAGGGTCGGATGACTGACCAAACGGCTAAACGGTCAAACGGTTAAACGGTTAAACAGTTGGCTGGCTAAACGGCTGGATGTACAAACGGCTAAACGGAATGGAGAGAATAAAATTTTGTAAAACTTAAAAAAACGGAATCAAGATGAAACGATTGAATTTAATCCTGCTGCTGTCGGCGGTAACAGTGGCGCTGGCGTTTGTCATTTCCTGCAAGGAGACAAATGCGGAACGGTTGGAAAAGATGTGCGGCGAGTGGGTCAGCACGGGCGGCAAGCCGCCCTTCACCCTCTGGGAAGAGGACGGCAAGTACCGTGTGACGGTCATGCACAGGAACCACAAGGGCGGCAGTGAAGCGGAGACCTACCTCGTCCGGGAAACGGAAGGGGTGCTGTTCATCGAGACGGGCTTTGCCGTGATGATGGACTATGACCGGGAGAAAGACCGCATCCGGCTGTCGCCGGGCGGAGAGTACAGGAGAAAGAGTGACGGAACCCTAAAACAGTAAGGACATGAGAACGATAAAGGCAATCATTCTGGGCGTGGCGTGCCTGACGGCAGGTGCGGCCAACGCCCAATGGGTCGTACACGACCCCGGCAATCTGGCGCAGGGCATCATCAACACGGCTAAGGAGATGGTGGAGACCTCCGCCACCGCACAGCACACGCTGGACGGATTCAGGGAGACGGCGAAGATATTCGAGCAGGGGCGTAAGTATTACGATGCGCTCAAGGCGGTGCATGACGTGGTGAAAGGCGGCGTGAAGGTGAAGAAGTCCATCGGGCTGGTGGCGGACATCTCGGAAATCTACGTGCGCAACTACCAGAAGATGCTGGGCGACCCGAACTACACGCCGGACGAGCTGGAAACCATCTCGTTCGGGTACGCCAAGCTGCTGAGCGAGAGTGCGGACATCCTGCAAGACCTGAAGAACGTGGTGAACGTGACGGGGATGTCGCTCTCGGACGCCGAACGGCTGGCAATCATCGACCAGAGCTACAAGCGGCTGCTGGAGTACCGTAACCTCGTGCAGTATTATACGGACAAGAACATCTCGGTGAGCTACCTGCGGGCGAAGAAGAAAAAGGACGCCGACCGGGTGGTGGCTCTCTACGGGGATGCGGAAGACCGTTACTGGTGAGACCGGCAATATATAATAATGTTCACGTACATAAATATAATATAGGACTATGTTGTTAGCGATAGACTTCACGAACCTGCACGAGATATTGCAGGTATTGTATCAGGACATGATGCCGCTCTGCGAGAAGCTGACGGGTGTAGCCAAGGGAATTGCCGGGCTGGGTGCGCTGTTCTACGTAGCCGCCAAGGTGTGGCAGGCGCTCGCCCGTGCCGAACCCATCGACGTGTACCCGCTGCTCCGCCCGTTTGCCATCGGGCTGTGCATCCTCTTCTTCCCCACCTTCGTCATCGGCACGATCAACGCGGTGCTCTCGCCCGTAGTGAAGGGCTGCCACGGGATGCTCGAATCACAGACCTTCGATATGAACCGATACCGGGAGCAGAAGGAAACGCTGGAGAGGGAGGCGTTCCGCCGTGACCCGGAGAAGGCGTATCTGGCGAGCAAGGAGGACTTCGACAAGAAGCTCGACGAGCTGGGCTGGTCGCCCAAGGACTTGAAGACGATGGCAGTGATGTACATCGACCGGACGGAATACAACATGAAACGGAACATCCGGCTGTGGTTCCAAGAACTGCTCGAACTGCTGTTCCAGTCGGCTGCGCTGGTGATCGACACGATACGGACGTTCTTCCTGATCGCCCTTTCCATCCTCGGTCCGATAGCGTTCGCCCTCTCGGTCTATGACGGGTTCCAGAGCACGCTCACGCAGTGGATAACGAGGTACATCTCCATCTACATGTGGCTGCCCGTGAGCGACCTGTTCAGCTCGGTGCTGGCACGCATCCAAGTGCTGATGCTCACCCGTGACATCGAGGCGATGAGCGACCCGACCTTCATCCCGGACAGCTCGAACACGGTGTACATCATTTTTTTAATCATCGGGATATTCGGGTACTTCACCATCCCGACGGTCGCCAACTGGATCATCATGGCGGGCGGGGTGAGCCAAGCCAACCGTGCGATGAACCAGACCGCAAACAGGGTCGGCAACGTCGCCGCAGCGGGTGCGGGCGCCGCCGTGGGGAACATCGCCGGAAAAATCATCAAGTAGCGGCGGATGCCCCAAGAAAATGAGTCATAACGAATAAAAAACCGGAAACATGGAATTTAAAAGTTTGAAAAATATCGAAACGAGCTTCAGGCAGATACGGCTCTTCACGCTGGTATTCGCCTGCCTGTGCGCCGTGGTGACGGGCTTCGCCCTGTGGAAGTCGTACAGCTTCGCCGAGGCGCAGCGGCAGAAGATCTACGTGCTGGACAACGGCAAGAGCCTGATGCTGGCGCTCTCGCAGGACGTGCGGCAGAACCGCCCGGTGGAGGCACGGGAGCACGTGCGCCGCTTCCACGAGCTGTTCTTCACGCTCTCGCCCGACAAGTCGGCTATCGAGGGGAATATCAAACGCTCGCTGCTGCTGGCGGACAAGAGCGCCTTCAACTACTACAAGGACCTCTCGGAAAAGGGGTATTACAACCGGATAATCTCGGGGAACATCAACCAGATGATAGAGATAGACAGCCTGCGGTGCGACTTCGACAAGTACCCGTACAGCGTGCGGACATTCGCCCGGCAGATCATCCTGCGGGAAAGCTCCGTTACGGAGCGCAGCCTTGTGACCCGCTGCCGCCTGCTGGATGCGGTCAGGAGTGACAACAACCCGCAGGGCTTCATCATCGAGGGATTCGAGATCACGGAAAACAAGGATTTGCAGACCCTCAAACGCTGACGGCTATGATAAGGAAATTCATCACAAAGGCGCAGGACCGGGCGGACGGGAAGCTCCGCCGCCTCGCCGGGCGTATCTCGCCCGACATGCGTGTGGCAATCATCCTCGTGATGCTGGCGGCGTTCGGCGCACTGTCGGTCTATATGACCGTCTCCTCCATCTACCGCATCGGCAGGAACGACGGGAAGGAACTGGGGATAGAGCATATCAGGCGCCTGCAATTGCCCAATGACAGTATTATCAACCCTTTTGAAAGCGGACGGCATGGGACTGGCGGAGAAGTTGAGTGAGTGGCTGCTCCGCCGCCGGGAGCGGCAGGAGGAGCGGAACATGAGGCAGGTGGCGGCGTATTTCGGGAGCCTGCTGAATAAGAGGCGTGCGGATGCCGGTGCAATCCTCCAGTCCGTCAGGGACTACCGGGACTGCCCGGAGGTAACAAGGAAACAGGCGGAGCTGCTGCTGGAACACAGGTTCTTCCGGTACGTGTACCAGACGAGCTATCCCGAATGGCGGGCGGTCATGGACGCCCTGAAAGAGACCCGTTACGGGATGCGTGAGGGGGCGGCAATCCCCCGGAGCGTGAGGGAGGCGGCGGAAAGCCCGATGCTGCGTCTGGAGGCGCAATACAAGGTGCTGGAGTACGAGTACACGAGGCGCAACGCCCCGCAGCCGTTATCCCCCGAAGCGCAGGCGGAACGGGATGCGGCGCACCGGCTGCTGAACTGCTGCATGAGGGAGGGCGACCTCGACGCACTGAAAAGGCTTGCCCTGAAAGGCGAGAAACCGGACGACTCGGTGGCCATCCGCCACGGGCTGGCGGAAGGCTACCGCAGGCTCGAAGAACTGAGCCGGGAATGGAGCGAGGAGATGCGGGGCGACAACCACACCGTCATGGAACAGATCGAGTTGCGGGAGGCGGACGAGCGGGGAAAGCTGATGCGGCAAGCCGCCGCCCTTTACGAGAGGAAGACGGGCGGCAGACTGCCCGGCGACTATCTGGAAGCGGTGAAGGCGGAACGGGCGCTGCTCCACGGGATCGCCCGCCACGGCTGGGACGGTCAGCGGGAAGTACCGAAGGAGACGGTGGAGAAGTACGGGCTGACGGAGGACTTTGCCGGTATCGCCCGGCTGAGATGGGACTACCACCTGAGCGAAGACAACGGGGATCTCTCCCGGGACTACCCGGAAGCCGCCATCGGACGCCACAACCGTGCCATCCGGGAGCGTGCGGCGAAAGAACTGGCAGGTCTGGAAGCGAGGCTGTTCCCCGAAAAGGCGGCAAGCCGGGAACGGAAGGCTGCGCACCTGCGGGCGGACAACCGGGCAAGCCCCACGGCATCGCTCAAACGGGAACGGAAGGAACCGCCCGGCAAGCGGCAAACCGGGGAGACAGGCAGGCGGAAGCCTCCGGGGAGAAGAATCAGAATGTAGGACAACCATAAATTTTTGACATGATGGAAGAACAGAACCAAGAAAAAGCAACGGCAACGCAGCACGTGACGGTGGCGGATGCCGCAGCCCCGGAGACGGGGAACGGAAAGAAGGAGGACAAGGGCGGCGGGAAAAAGGAAAAGAATACAGCCAAGCCGCTCACGCCGAAACAGTTGCAGCAACGGAAGAAGCTGATGGTATATCCGCTGATGGGCTTGCTGTTCCTCGGCTCGATGTGGCTGATATTCGCACCTTCGGAGGAGCAGGGCGTGAACCGGGACACCGTGGGGGCGTTCAACGCCGACATCCCCCTGCCGGAGAACGACGGGATCATCGGCGACAAGCGGAAAGCCTACGAGCAGGCGCAGGCGGAGAAACAGCAGGCGGAGAAGGTGCGCTCGCTGGAGGACTTCGCCTTCTCCGAAGAGAGCAATACGGACGGGGTGGAAATGGAACTGCCGGACAGCGAGCCGGAACGGGAACCGTTCAGGGACTATTCGGACAAGGGCGGCGGCAGCCGTTCCTCCGTTACCGCCTACCGGGACATCAACCGTCAGCTCGGCTCGTTCTACGAGGAGCCGAAGGTGGACGGGGAAAAGGAGGAGCTGAAAAGGCAGGTGGAGGAGCTGACCGCCAAGCTGGAAGAAAGGGAACGGCAGGCGGGCGGAATCGACGATCAGGTGGCGCTGATGGAGAAGAGCTACGAGCTTGCCGCCAAGTACATGGGACAGAACGGGCGGGACGGCGTAGCCGTGCAGGTGCCCGCCACCGGACAGGACGGCAACGGTTTGGGACAGCCCGCCGTGGCGGTGCAGGCGGCACGGGAACGGACGGTATCGGGGCTGCAACAGCCCCTGAGCGATGCGGAGTTCATGCGGCGGTACAGCCAGCCGAGGAACTACGGCTTCAACACGGCGGTAGGCAGCGGGTACGCTATGGGGAAGAACACAATACGGGCGTGCATCCACGGGGATCAGACGATTATGGACGGACAGACGGTGAAGCTCCGGCTGCTCGAACCGCTGCAAGCGGGAAACCTTGTGATTCCGCAGAACACGCTCGTTGCGGGTACGGGAAAGGTACAGGGGGAACGGCTGGATATCGTGGTGTCGTCCATCGAATACCGGGGGAACTTGCTGCCCGTGGAGCTGGCGGTGTATGACAGTGACGGGCAGAAAGGCTTGTCTGTCCCTTCATCGCTGGAACAGGAAGCGGCAAAGGAGGCGATGGCGAACATCGGCGGCGGGTTGGGAACGAGCATCTCGTTCGCACGGAGCGCCGGACAGCAGGTAGCAATGGACATCACCCGTGGGCTGATGCAGGGCGGCAGCCAGTACCTTGCCAAGAAGTTCCGCACGGTAAAGGTGCACCTGAAAGCGGGGTATGAGCTGATGCTTTACGCCAAACAACAATAGATCGACAGATTATAAAACCATTAAAAAGAAAGGACAAATGAAAAAGATTTTTGGATGGGTCGCCCTGCTTATGGGCATGGTGACGGGTGCGAACGCACAAGTGAATGATACGATACAGCGGGCTGCGGGCAACGACCTGTATCAGGGGATTACACGGAAGCTACCCTACCGGCAGATGGTTACGCCCCACGGGGTGCAGGTGACGTTCGCCAAGACGGTGCATATCATCTTCCCCTCGGCGGTGCGGTACGTGGACTTGGGAAGCAATTGGATTATCGCCGGGAAAGCGGACGGTGCGGAGAACGTGATCCGGGTGAAGGCGACCACCGAGGGTTTTCCGGGGGAAACGAACTTTTCCGTTATCTGCGAGGACGGGAGCTTCTATTCGTTCAATGCCCGGTATGCGCATGAGCCGGAGATGCTGAACATCGAGATGAAGGATTTTTTGGAGAACGGGGACACGACGGACTTTTCGCATACCCGCATGAATATCTATTTCAGGGAACTGGCAGGCGAAAGCCCGCTCTTAGTGAAGCTGATCATGCAGAGCATCTACAAGGAGGACAGGCGGGAGATCCGGCACTTGGGCTGCAAACGCTTCGGGGTGCAGTTCCTCCTGAAATCCGTCCACTCGCACAACGGGCTGTTCTATTTCCACACGGAAACAAGGAACAGGTCGAACGTGGCTTTCCGGACGGACTTTATCCGGTTCAAGATCGTCGACAAGAAAGTGCCGAAGCGCACCGCCATTCAGGAACGGGTGATCGACCCGGTGCGCAGCTACAACGAGGTGCTGGTGACGGAGGGGAAAAGCGACGTGCGCACGGTGTATGCCGTCCCGCAGTTCACCATACCGGACGACAAGCTGCTGGTCATCGAGCTGTTCGAGAAGGACGGCGGCAGGCACCAGACCATCCGGGTGGAGAACGCCGACCTCGTGGCGGCAAAACAGATTAACGAACTGAAAATCAAGTAAGCGATGAAAAGGTTACTGTTCATTATCCTGCTTTTCGGGGTGTGCCTGCATTTTAACCGGGCACACGCCCAACGGTGCCTGCCCGGAATGAGGGGCATACAGCTCACGGGCGGACTGTCGGACAACATGCGCTGGAAAAACGGCGACGGCTTCGGCTACCACGCCGGGATAGCGGTGAGTACCTACACGAAGAACGCCCACCATTGGGTAATCGGTGCGGAATACTTGGAGAAGCGGTACGACTACCGGGGCAGTCTCTATCCGGTGAGCCAGTTCACAGGTGAGGGCGGCTATTACCTGAACTTCCTTTCCGACAGGAAGAAGACGTTCTTCGCCGCACTGGGGCTGTCCGCCCTTGCCGGGTACGAGACGGTGAACTGGGGCGAGAGCCTGCTGCCGGACGGCTCACGACTGACGGATGAAGACAATTTCATCTACGGGGGTGCGCTGACGCTGGAGCTGTCCGCCTACGTGACGGACAAGATTGTCTTGCTGGTAAACGGTCGCCAACGGGTGCTGTTCGGCGGTGACTGCGGACGGTTCCACACGCAGGTCGGCGTGGGAATCCGCTTCATGATTCGATAACTGCTATATAATATAATAATGTATATATGAGGACAATGATTTATAAAATATTCACGGGCTGCTACATCGTGGCCGCCCTCGTGCTGGTCGCAGCCTGTAATGACAAGCTGGATATTCAGACGAAATACCCGTTCACGGTGGAGACGATGCCCGTCCCGAAGGAGCTGAAAGTGAACGAGACGGCGGAGATACGGTGCGAGCTGAAACGGGAAGGACGCTGGGAGGACACCCGGTACACGATCCGCTGGTTCCTCTTCGACGGGGAAGGGACGCTCAAACTGGATGACGGCACGGCACTGCTGCCCAATGACCGCTACCCGCTGGAGAAAGAGACGTTCCGGCTCTATTTCACCCCGCTGTCGGACGAGCAGAGCAGCTTCACCGTCTGGGTGGAGGACTCGGACGGTCAGGCGGTCGAGCTGGAATACGACTTCAATGCGGACAACGACAAGGAGGGCGGGGATGGAACGGAATGATCTGGTTTTATACCTCGACATACCGGAGTTTTCCGAAGCCCTGTATGCCTCGAAATGGCACTCGGATATTGTTCTACCACAAGCCGGGGACAATATATACCCGGAAAGCCTGCTGTCAGAAAAGGTACTTGCCATGCTGGAGACGGTTCCCGCCGGTGAGGTCTGGGAAGACCTGAAGGACGACAGCCGGACCATGCGCCGGGTCATGGAGCACGAGCTGTTCCGGGTGACGGAACGGGGCTTTTACCTGCGTAAGGACGGGGCACTGTGCTGCACGCTGACCTTGCAAAGATACCGTGTGTACGATGCCGAAAAACGGGCGAAAACGGAGGTGCCAACATCTTATCGTGCCCGGAGCATGGAACGAAAAAGCGGAAAAATCCGATTTTATTTCCGGAAATACTTTATACATATTGATGTGCCGGACACGCTGCCGCAATGCCCGGAGGTGCGTGAATACGTGAACATAGAGCCGTTGCTCTCGGAGGCAGATAAAAAACTGCTGGCGGAAACGGAATGTGATAAAGGGGAAAGCCTGCTGGAACGGATAGAGGAAGGAGACTGTTGCCGTGTACGGGCAAGATGTTGGACCACGGATAAGGAGAGCGGCAAGTGGATGCGTGTGTTGTCAGTGGATATTTAAGCAAGTTTATAACAAGAAAAAACAGAAACATGGAACAAGAAGAAAGAATGTATCAGGTGCCTCTGGAGATGATATGCAGGCACAACCGCACGGCGGAGGTGTGCCGTGCCGCCGTTGAAGAGGACGGCTGGCAGTTGGAGAACGTGCCCGAAGAGGTGAAGACACCGGAACTGTGCCGGAAGGCGCTGGAAACGGAAGCGGGATTCGGGAACGACTTCCACCGGGGGCTGGTCCAGCATATCCCGTTCCCGGAGGTGTGCATGGAGGTGCTGAAGGAGTGCCGGGAGAACAACCCGGAAGAACTCTACGGGGTGGCGGTGGCTATCCGCCCGGAGGTGATGAACGGCGAAATGGCGGACTTCCTGCTGCCGCTGGACGGCAGATGCATCAGCGTCCTGCCCGTGCACCTGCAAACACCGGAGCGGGTGCGGGTGGCGGTGGAAACGTCGGGGATGTCCGCCGTCGGGCGTGGCGGAGTGCCGAAAAGCCTGCTCACGCCCGAAGTGTATGTCAGGTGCGCCGCCCACAGCCGGGAGTCGCTGATGATGATCCCGTGGGCGGAACGCTCGCCGGAGGTCTGCCTGATGGCGAAGACGCTGTACCCGGACTGGGTGAGGAACCACCCGGAGTTCGTGCCGGAGAGCGTGCATAACCAAGACAGCGTATATACGCTGAACAGCCTGATGGAAAGCCTGACGGGGGAAAAGTTCAGCTACCGGCAAATGACGGACTTCTACAACGGGAAGCCGCTGGAGGTGAAACGGATGGAAACGCCGGACGGCGTGCAGAAGGACAAGGCGGTGAAGTTCGACAAGGAGACGGGGAAGTTCTCCTTCTCCGAGATCCGGCAGGAGCGGAAACGGGGATTGAAGATGTAGCGTGAGCCGGACGAAATGGAGCTGAAAGCAATACCCCGTTACAGATTTACGAATAAGTCGGTAACGGGGCATGGCTTGTTTCGGATATTTTACTGTTCTATCACGTATTTGTCAATGCCATAGACCTTTCTTGTGTGATTGTCAATAAATCCGTTCTCTTTAAGGTGTTTCATCACATTGGCTAAATCCTGCGGATTAAGCCGTCCTTTTTTCTCGGCTTCCTTAGCTTTGATTTTCGACACCTTCAGTTCTTTGGGGTCGGTACAGTCAATCCAGCTATCATATTCAAGGATTTCAGGATAGTCGGCTTGTCTGATACAGTATTGCTCGGCTTGCCAATCCGGGGCGGAAGAATAGTCATTGTCTGTGTTTATGAGTACCGCACAGACTTCTTTTGAGTTGGATTTTGCTCCGGCAACAATAACGTATTTCAACCTTGTATCATATCCCGGCAACGGTACGATGCCATCCGCACGATCCATGTCGTAATAGACAATATCACCGACTTGGAGGTCTTCGATGCCTTTTACAAGCGATTCCTGCCTTAGCTTCTCTTTTAGTTGTGCCAATGTCGATTCTTTTGTATCCATCCATCAAGAAAGTTCATTCGTCATCAGTTCTTTTTCACGGATGTAGGCGACCATCTTTTCTGTGGCACCTCCGGCTTTGGCTATTTCAATATTTGTAAGAGTTCCCAACTGGGGATCATCCTTGTATCTCGTGTAAGCCTTGGTGTACGCTTCATCGTGCGATTCCGGAGACAATTCTTTTTTTGAATCCTTGTCCTTGCAATAGTTGTACCATTTATCCAGATATTCACATTCCTTACGGGACAGATAATCCATATCCGGTTCTGCCAGAGCGTAAACCATCTGATCCTGTACACGGATAGAATTGTAGAAATTCCTCAAATCGGGATAAGAGTCTATATCTTCCTCCTCCAACTCGACAAGTTTTATAACCTTGTCAGACAATGCCGGAACCGGACCGAAGGTGCGTGCCTTAAAGGTATCAGGACATAACACCTTGCCATAGTTGACCAGATATTCTTTTTGGGCAAAATAAATTATCTTGAAGAGCTTGATATAATCAACCCCTTCAGGAAACTTACGCAGTACGTACAATACCACAGATTCTATTTTCTTTACTTGCTCAAGAGTCTTCATTTGGTAATACTTGATTATTACTTGTTACGATGCGATACAGCACTTTGCAAAGATACGAAAATAAGTTGGAATATCATTGATTTATAGTAAAGAGAAATTTCTATCAACCGGCAATCCCTTTTCTCCATCGGTTTCTTTTGCTTCTTGTTCTTTTCCCACCCCGCTCATGAAAGAAAAGAAGTGCAAAAAGGCTGGCGAACAAAAAAGGGGGTGCCTAAAGCATCCCCTCGTCGGTGTAGCTGAGGTAGGTGTCCTCGGTCAGTATGATGTGGTCCAAGAGGCGGATGCCGATTGCCTCGCAGCCTTTCTTCAACTGGCTGGTCAGGTTGTTGTCCTGTGTGCTTGCCACCGTCGAGCCGGACGGGTGGTTGTGCGAGAGAATGATTCCCGAGGCATGGGAAACGAGAGCCGTCTGGAGGACGATGCGTATGTCCACCACCGTACAGTCTATCCCGCTGCGTGAGATGCACGAAACGCCCAGCAGCTTGCCTGCCCGGTTCAGGTACATCGCCCAGCACTCCTCGTGGTGCTGCATACAGTCCTCGTAGAAGGTCTTGAGGATGTCGTAAGACTCCTTGGAAGAGTGGATTTTAACTCTCTTGGATGCGTCAGCGTCCTTGTAACTTACGGTGATTTGAGGAAAAGACAGTGTATTCATAATGCAAAAAATTAAAAGTGAAACATTTATTTTTTTGCTTTGGGGCACGGGGAAAGAGCGGACTTCATGCAAGGCTTTTGCGTGGAATACGACCCGAAGGTGTGGAGATTGTGCGCAAAACCGTCAGGTTCAGCCTTGCTACTTGTCCGTTTTTCCCCGTAGGTTTGCTAAAAAATGAGTGTGGAGCTTGGCTAAAAAATCCGGTGGGTCAAGGGGTTTCTTTTTGCTTCTTTGTCTTTGTCCGCATCCGGCTCACCGAAAGAAAAAGAAGTGCGTCCGGAATGTCGGGGTGGTCGGGGTTGCCACGGGCGGGTAAAAATAGAAGTCCGGGCGGATCGCTACCCGTCCCGGACCTGCGGCGATGAAACATAGAGGGGGAATGTTATGGCTTGATTTCCCCCGTTGCGGTCAAAATCAGGTTATGCCGTTTCATTGAATAGTGTACCGTCTTTCAGATACTCCCAATTTCTGCGGTGGCTCTCGTCCTTGAAATATTCCTCGCTCTCGCAATACTCGCAATCGTCACGGCACGAACGGAAAAAGGCTTCCAAACAATCACGCATGAGTTCCTTGAAATTCCGATTGTCGGGATGTTGCAGAAATTCCATGAGGGGCTGCAACATGATGTCGTCCATGACAAAGCCCGTCAGAGGGCATGAGGAAATGAGGGAAATGCGGCTGTTCCGCTTCTTCTTCAAGTCTTTCGTCCAATAGGTCTTGGGATAATACAGCCCGTAATGGAAATTATTACAGATGAACGTCCGCAAGCGGATGCCCGAAAGTCCCTCCATGTCCTCCTCCTGCTCTGTATAGAAACGGTAGTAGTATGTACAGCTATCGTAACGGTAGTTTGTGCAGACGATACGGAAAAGGTTGCAGAAGGCTTCGAGCGTGTTGCAGTTCTCGGAAGCATACAGGTAATCGTTTCCCTTGGCAAGCCAGTCGGTATAGGCTTTTTGACGGGCTGTCTCCTCCAGTTCCTCAATGTCGAATAGCGTATAGGTTCTTTGTACGGTTCGCATAAGTTTGAAAATTTGAAAGTTGAAAAATCGGTTTCTTTGCTATCTTTCTTTTTCGCTACGGCTCACGAAAGAAAGTAGCGGGCGGATTTCTCCACCCTGCCCTTTGTCCTTAGGCTGCAATCTCTTCGGCTTGCGGTTCTTCTTCGGGTTGCGTTACCTTGCGCTCCCTTGCCCGTTCCTGCACCAAGAGGACGGCTTTCTTTTCCTCGATGCGCTGATGCCGCTTCTCGTACACCCCGTTGTACTCCCTTTCGATGTTGGCGAGTTCCTCCGGCATGTGCCTGCGTGCGAAGTCAAGCAAGAGGGTCGCCACGGTGTTGTTGCCGTATGCTCCCTTGAAATTGGCTACAAGAAAGTCCCTGCGGATGATGGTCTTCATCCTCACGGTGAGGTTGCCGATAATCCCCATCTTGTCTTCGTCCGTGATATACTGCTTGTCTTCCGCAATCCCCACGGCTGCGAAGTGTTCCTTACGGAGCGAGGACAGAAGGAAGAAGTACAACATGGTATCTTCGTCCGCACTGAACTTGCCGCCCGTGATGTCGGCTTCGAGGATTTGTTTCTTGGTGTCCTCCACCGTGCGTTCGAGTGCGATTTCCTTGTTGCGCTCGTCCTGCTTCTCCAATTTCTCCACGGGTGAGAGCGGTGCGGGTGCGGGCGTTCCGTCCGCTGTCTGCGCTTCGGTCACGTTCTCCACATAGCAGAAGTCAATCTCCTTCTGCCCGATTTTGGCATAGACGGTGATTTCCCCCGCTTCGCTCCTGCGGGTGATTTCCTCCTCCTGCTCCATGTAGTCCGCCCATTGCTGCTCGTAGCGGGTGCGGGCTTCCCCGTAGCGTTCGGGGTCGTTGAAATTTTCGGCTTTGGGTTCTTTCGGGCAGCTTGGAAAGGCGGTGTACCTGTCAAGGGTCTCCACCTCGTAGCCCGAAGCGATTAGCCGTTCGACAACCGTCTCGTTGGTGCAGTAGCGGTCACGGCAGAGCGACACGCCCGGCTGGGTCTGCATGATTTGCACAGCCCGCTCCATGAGGTAGGATGCGTTCATTTCGGCAAGGCACGTGCGGTTGGCGCAATGCCCGCACCCGCCATCACGGAACAGCAGCAGGTTGTTGGTGTTGTGTGCGCACGTGGCGCACTCGGTCTTGTCGAAGCGGTAGTATTGCAGGTCGGTGGTGAAGTTCTGCTCGATGCGCCTTGCGACATCGGCGGCTTTCAGTCCCCGCCAACTGTTGTACGTTCCCTCGTCCTGCAAATGCTTTTCGTACACCTCACGCTGAATGTCCTCCCCGTATCGGCAGATTTCAGCCGCCACGCTGATGGTCAGCTCGTCCGCTTCCAAAAGGGCGGCGATTTCGGGGATAAGGGCGGTGAATTTCAGCCGTGTGCGGATGTAGTTCTCGTTCTTTCCGAAGAGTTGCGCCAAGGTCTGCACGGTGTGGCGTCCGCTCTCGATAAGCCGTTGATAGGCTGCGGCTTCCTCCACGGGTGTCACGTCCTTGCGCTGCAAGTTCTCGGTAATCGCCATTTCCTCGGCTTCCTCGTCCGACAACTCGGTTACGATTGCGGGAATTTCGTCCCTACCCGCAATGACGGACGCACGGTAACGGCGTTCCCCGAAAACAATCCCGTAACGGTCTGTCCCGTCAACGGGGCGCACGGTGATGGGCTGCAACACGCCCTGCCGCTTGATGCTCTCGGCAAGCTCGTAAAGGGCTGCTTCATCGAAACGCTTGCGTGGGTTGAAACCGCTCGGCTGAATGTCTGCCAATGCTACCATCGTGATGTTTTTCTCTGCTGCTGATTGATTTGCTTTTGTCTTCATAATCTGTTATTTTTAAGTTGATTGTTTATAGTTGTTCTTTTTGATTTTTGACAAACCGTTCCGTTCGGGAAATCGGTTTCTTTGCTATCTTTCTTTCCCCGCTCCAGCTCACGAAAGAAAGTAGCGGGCGGAAAATCCGCCCTTACGGGGCTACCTGCGGTTATAGCACACGTTCGCGAACTTCTTTTTCTGCTCTACTGCCCGTTTGAGGGTGTAGAACGTGCCGCCTATGGCTACCGTATCGTAATAGACCATCAGAAAAGCGGAGTTTTCCAAAAGATAGTCGTTACGGCGCAGGAAACAGCCCTCGGTATATCCGTCCTGCAAGGTTACCACTTCATCGGCTTGCGCCAAAATGGTGTCGTAACGCCGCTTGTCGGCTTGGGTGTACCGTTCGGCTTGTCCCTTGAAGGGAACAACGCATTTCAGACGGATATGCGGGTATCTCTTTTTGAGGTTCAATACTTCCTCTGCTGCGATAAGGTCGAAGCCCTCGCACATTCCCGACAAAAAGGTGTCGTAGCCTTTTTTGATACAATAACTTTCGATGGCTGCAAACGTGTCGAACGCCACTTCCCTAAAGAGTTTCTCACGGTCTGCCGTGAACTTGGCTATACGGTTGGTGCGGTGTCCCGAAAAGGCTACCGTCTTTTCTTTGCTGACGGGTGTTCCGTTTTCTGTCCATGTCCTTGTTTCCATATCGGTAAATTTTAGAGTATTAAAAGAATGATTATCAGTACGAACACGAAGCCGACAAACAGCCGCCACGCAAGGGCGAAAACAAGCCGTGCCACGAAGTAAAACAGAGCCACGACAAGCAACAAGGCGAAAAGCTGCCCTGTGGCGGTGGTAAGGAAATAAGCCACCGAAGCCCAAAGGATTAGGCGGTATATCCGTTTGTAAACAAATGCCGTTTTCATGTTCTTGGGTATTGTCGGGCGGATTGCTCCGCCCGTGGTTCATACTATTTCAGTGTAAATCGGTTGTCCGCCAACCGTGCGAACGTGTCGTAATTGCTTTTGTTGTAAGGCAGGGACAACTCGATTTTCTCGTAAATGCTGCGTCCGCATATATGGAAGGAGAAAACAAGCCCGTTCCGCTTGATTTTGCCCTCGGTATGCCTTTCGGTGTCCTTCCATTCGATTGGCTCGCTGCTGAGTTTGGCGAAATACTCGGCTTTCATCCGTTGGATAACTTCGTTCTCGGCTTCCAACGCCTTGTAAATTTTCAATCCCCACGTTATCCAGTCCTCTATTTTCCGTTTGGTGAAAACTCCTATCCGGTTGGGTTCGGGGTTTTCCTCTTTCAGTCGGTGCAGGATGCTGCCTTTGGCTTCGGAAAACATGGAGGTCTCGACCTCGAAATAACATTTCTTGTCCTTGTAACTTTGGTGCAGGACAAACGTAACACCCTCACGGATAAGCCCTACATGAAGCCGGTAAAAGCAAGGGTTTTCGACTGACGGGCTGACGCAATACAAAAGGAGCGCATCGGGCTGGAATTTCCTCACCGCTTCGTAAAGGGGCTGTATCAGT
Source organism: Bacteroides uniformis (assembly GCF_025147485.1). Classification (NCBI taxonomy): domain Bacteria; kingdom Pseudomonadati; phylum Bacteroidota; class Bacteroidia; order Bacteroidales; family Bacteroidaceae; genus Bacteroides; species Bacteroides uniformis. Next base: position 254,584 of record NZ_CP102263.1, read on the forward strand.
TTCAGATAACCATCTATCTTGTCCGTTTCTGCCATGCGTGCCTTGCTGTTCTGAAATTCTTCTTCTGTCAAATAGATTACGTTCATGATTTTATGTGTTTTAGTGGGCGGATTGCTCCGCCCGTTGGTTGATACTCTTGTTCCTTTGTTGTCCCGTTTAGGCTGCTGCGGGTTCGTTCATCGGTTCGGTTACCTTGTCGGCAATCATCTTCGCCGCCTTGTTCACGTCCCCCAATATCTCCACCAAAAAGGCGGGTTCTTCCTTTAGCTTGGTGAGCCAGTGTTTCAGATAGGCGGCGTTGTTCTCCTGCGGTGCGGCTGCGTAGCCGAAGAACGCACCGCAAAGGGCTGCGGTAAGTTCGGCGACAAGTTCCTCACGGGCATAGAGCGCATCCCCGAAGAAGCTGCCGAACGTGCGGTTCAACCGTTGGGGGCTTCCCGTGCTGTGCGCCATCTCGTGCAGGAGTGTGCCGTAATATTCCGCTCCCTGCGGGAACTGCTCACGCTGCGGGCAAACGATATGGTCGGAAGAGGGCGAATAGTAGGCACTGTCCGAATACTGCACCTTGATAGGGCAATACCAATTTTGCAGACAGACAAGCTCGTCCAACGCCTCGTAAATCATCCCGTCCGAATAGTCTTCGGGCTGCTCTCCCTTTTTCATGCGCTCGTAGCGTTCGGGGTATTTCCCTGCAAAATCGGTCTGGTCGATGTTAAAGACATTGTAATACTTCATCTGCGGGATGACCTTGTAATTTTCCTGCTCGGTTGCGGGCAACTTGCGGTATTCCTCGTACTTGATTGTCTTTTTCGTCTCCTTGTGTACCACGAACTTGAACCAATAATAGACGGGGAACGAGCGTGCGCCCTTGCTGATGCTCAAGTCCTCTTCTTTCGCTTGGTTGAACGTGAGGAACACGGGCAAAGTGAATTTCATAAACTCGGTGTAGAACAATAACATCAAGACATTGCCGCCGTTGTAGAGCGTTCCTCTGATGTTGCGGGGCAAACCTTGTTCAAGGCTCGCTATCCACGGTTTTTGCCAATCCGTTTTCAAGCACTCGATTTTCTTGATTAACAAATCGGTGAACATCGGTGCAATCTTTTCGATGGTGCTGTTCGTTGTTGCCATAACTCACAAATTTTAATCGTTATTACTCTGTTTTCATCGCTTGTCGCCCCAACCAATTTTTTTCCCTTGGCTGATTGGGAAGAACATTGACCATCATTGAAAGCGGAAAAGGTGAATTGCAACCATCTGAAAAAATGGTAAATACTACCCGTCGGGTGGAGATTTGGCATTTTTTGCGGATTTGCTTTCACCTCCGCCTACCTTCGTCAATGTTTTTCCAATCAGCTTAGGGAAAAAATGCCCTGTCAGTCTATTCCAGTCAATGGTAAGTTACTTGCCGGGTGCAGGAAAAAGAAGCCTTCCGGAGAGCCGGGAACGCCCGTTTCCCAAGGCAAGGAGATACGGGCGGGAGAAGTATATGGGAGCACGGTCAGGTTCCGGCTGCCGGACAAACGCCGGGGAACTCTTTCGGGCGGGACGGGGCACGGGAGGTTTCGGCGAACAGCCGAAGCCCCGTGTGACGGCACGGACGGACGTGTTCCGTTTGTCCTTCCGCCCCGATGTCCGGCTTCGGCCATGCAGCCTCACGGAGTGGTCGGAAACGGACGCCGGGACGGGACAGCCCGTGCGCCAAGGTTTAAGCGCAAGACAGTGAAATCCCTTTCACCCACGTTAGGGATTACAGGGAAAAGCCCACAGCATAGCGAGGACTTGCAGCGGAAAGCCCGACCCGAAGGGGAACGCCCAAACAACCACCCGACAAAACTGCTTTTGAGCATACCATAGAAAAAAGGAAGACCGAACGCTCTGAAGTTTCGTCCTTATGATATATATTTGTAATTGAGTGTGCGATATACAGCGGAAAACGTATATAATTACATATTAGTTGCTTATAAATGAATATGAAAAATAAGAATAATATATGTCCTGTTTGTGGGCAACATCATATTTATCTGCCTCATGAGGTATGTTTGGTTTGTTATCAGAAGACGAAACAAAGCTCTGGATTTTATGAAGCATTAAAAGAAAGAGAAAAACTTGCCAATGAGGGGAAAGTGCTACATCATTATTTAATAGATGATTGGTATAATATAGACACGAATGGTCTTGGGGCGGTACAATTGATAGGTGAGTATATTTTAGACATAATTGAAGATGATGTAAAACATCTGTGGCACAAACGCCGGATATGTTTTATGCAAGACATGATAAGAGAACTTGATATGAAGTATTTTGCCCCGGCATCAAAAGAACAAATAGACGATTTTGCGCAAGCGGCTATTAATTTTTGGGACGGGAAAATGACCATTCAAGATGCAAAAGCAAAACTTCGCTCCATGGAAAAGATTATTCAAAAAGATACATTGAAATATTCTGATTGGGAACCGAAAGATTTTCTTCTTTGGATGATGGAAACGGAAGAAGTTTTTGACTGGATGTGGGATCAATGGTTCGAGTGTATTCATGCTTGTATTCCCGATAAGTGTAATGACGAGTTGTGGATAAAAATGTTTCATAAACATTTCCATGATGAAATTAAGGCATGGATAGATAAATAAATTTAGCAACTAACAAGCGGCTCAACCTCCCCAGAAAAGGTCGATTAGCCACCAACATACCGATAAGAAATAAAATGAAAGATATAATTGAGTTATTACAAAAAGAACGAATAAAAACTGTTGATGCCCTGAAGCATGGCAATCAGCAGGAGCTTTCCTATCTTCAACAAATAGATAAGGCTTTAGGATGGTTGAAACGGATTGAAGAAAAAGGATGGGAAGATGTTGGATGTTATGACATACATAGTCTACCGGATTTACCTCAAGAAAACTCCGGTCTATACTCCTTTTATCATATAATGATGGATTATGAAAGTCCCAACATTGAAGATTGGAAGGAATATAGACCAAACGATCAGTCTTTGCTATTAAGTTTTGATGATATTGTAATGACTCGAAAAAGCAGATAACAAACAGCATCACTACTAAAAGCGGGAACGCTGTCGAACATATTACCGATTAACAATGACAATATGAAATGGTATAAAGTATATTTGAATGGAGAAAACCGAATTTGGAAGAAATGTATCACATATTCATGGGAATTTATGCATGAAAATGAAGAAATTAATTTTCAAGAAATTATAGGTTCATCTTCAAAGAAAGAGTGCCAGATAAAAGCCCTTGTCAAAGGTAAAGGGCTAACGGCTAAAAGTATATCTGATTTTGAGCAAATAAGGATGCCAGAATTTGCTGAAGTTAGCCATTTGTTTCTTATTAGAGAAGATGTCTTGAATATAAATGATTTATCTTCTATAAATGGCATTTCTTTTAAAAGAGTTTCAGTGCATGGAGATTTCCCGTTCAATTATATGGTACTTATTTTTAACGAAGTTGTTGATTGTATTGATAATATCCATTCTAAAATAGAAGAATTTGATTGTTTGAGTACTCTCGTATTAGATGAATCTAAAATACCTCAATCTGTCGATGGATTCTTTTTAAAAGGTTGGAATAAATATGGCTTTTATAAAAGCATTGTCAATGAGAATATGAAAATGCGATTACTTCATTTGTATAAAGCAAATGAATTTTTGAGATTTAAAGAAGTACAAACAAATCGTATAACAATAACAAACGGATAAATATTTAAAGAAGAGATTATTCGTCGGAAATTGTACATCTAATAATAAAGGATAGTAATGAAAAAGTTATTTGATGCGATAAATAAAGGAGATTTCGATACAGTTAAGCAAGTGATAGAAAAAAATCCTGTTCTTATCAATTGCATAGAAAAAGGATGGCGCAAAAGAGATGAAGGTTTGTGCCCTTTACGCATAGCAATCAAGAATTGTCACTATGATATTGTCTGTTTCTTAATAGATGCGGGTGCGAATGTAAATGATTATACTCCCAAAGATGATATGTATATAAGTCACCAAGCTGTCTATACCGCTGTTACACATTGCATACCCAAATATGGGTTACAATGCGGTATATACGAAGATTCTTTAAAAATATTGAAGTATCTTATTGAACATCGGATGGACATCAACCTTACAGATAACAATGGAGTTAATAGTTTCTTTCATGGAGTAAATCTCTCTCACTCAATGATACATCCGACATCGGATATGTTTGAATCCGATTTGCCTGATACCCTAATTTGGAATCCGGAATTTGATGTAAATATAGCTTATCAAAGATTCAAAGAAGTATTCACACTCCTTTTGGAGCATGGTGCCAATACTGATATCCCTGATTATTGGAAAGAGCAGTCTGCATCTTGGGAGGGGTTTAATGCAAAAATCAAATGGGCTAAGAATTTATTAAATCTATGCAATAGAGAAAAGTAGGATGTGCGATATGATTGGATATGAAAATGAAGATGATTATCACATTCATCTTGATGGGCTTTATGATATAAATGAGGAAAACAAGGTGTTTATCAATAAATAAAAGTAAATAGTAGGCGGTTTAATAGCAAACTGGCTGAATAAGCGGAGCACTATCAAACATTACCCATGCAATATATTTAGAATGAAGAAACGGGACTATAAGGAGCAAGAACGACAACGGCGCTATTATTTCTTCGACTACCTGTTCTGGTTGGGAGAAATGGCACAGAGGCATTACAAGGGTGAGCCAAGACGCCCCGACGGGGAGTCCATGCTGATGCTTTGCATCATGATATTTATCTATGAACCGATCTTCCTTACAACTGCTCATTTCCTTTTCGGTTCCACGGCATTTGGGTGGTTTACAGTTGCCATGATAGTTGGAATCGTTGTAGTCCATCACTGTGTTTCGCGCGGCTGGATATACCCGTTTTCACGAAGGGAAGCGGTCATGCAGCACTATGAAGGACGCAGGTTCAGCCCCTTCAGATGTTACTTCTTCCTGTTCTCCCTCGTCTTTCTGATTATTGCCGAAATTAACCTGTTGCCAAGCACACTGATGCGGATAGACGGGCGCAAGGCAGAGCCGGTGGAGAACACACGGACGGAAGTCCCGCAAAGGTGGAGGGATTACCTTGCACTACGTTTTGCCATAGGAGCCCGTCAGGAAGTACCCAGCGAAGCCTTGCAATATCTGATCAATCAGGACGGTCGCACATCCCGCTACGGGCAACCGGTCTATGTCATGCAGGTAAGGGAGGAAGATATGGGAGGAAAGTTCCGTGTGGGGCTATTGAACCATGCTACCTTTGATGAAATCCAAGACGGCAGACGGAAGTTTGTCGAATGTACATGGGTCAAAGGATATACGCCTGACAGCATAAGGGTACTGCTGACCGGATGGTATGAGGTGAGAAACGCCGAACTTTGTCCGGTGGACTCTCTGGAATGGACGGAGGATACGGATTGAATAATCAACAACATACCCAATAAATAGAATGAAGAAAACTGTCATAGCACTGTTGTTGGCGGCTGTATCCGTCGTGAGTTGCGAGCCGCCCATGCCGCCGAGCGACGAGGAAATGATACGCCACTTCGCCACGCACGAGGCGGCGTTCCGCAAGGTGTACGAAATCATGTCAGAGAGTTCAGAAGGCAGTTTCCACTACCCGCCACTTTATCCGGAAGAGGTCATTATACTTGATTCAACAGAGCAAAGCGATACATCCTATGAATCAAATGACGAACAAGACCTCCCGGTATATGGGCTGCTGAAGCCAGACCGAATACAGCTCGATTCCTTGTTGTCAGAGATTGGATGCGGTCTTGTCCTTGTTGACCGCAGGGAATGGGTAACAGCGGATTCGGTATATGTGAGCCTCGTTATGCCGTACTATTCCCACGGCATCGTGGACGCAGGAACATCCAAGAGTTTCGTTTACGATCCCGGATTGAGAAGCCGCCGGAACATCCGTATCACCGAATACGGCGACCTGAACGAGATTTACCGAAGGACATACAACGACACCACGCTGTACAAGCCCGTCAAGGAAGGCTGGTACATCAAGTTAGACCATTCACGATAACCTGAAATGATGAACCAAACAAGATGAAATTAAGATTGGCATTAAGGATATTATGGGGGTTATGCTGTCTGCTGTTGCTGTGGGTGGCTGTCGCTGATTCTATACAATTCTCAAAGCATCCGGAACTTTACCCGATAGGTTGTGAAGGATTAAGTTGGAGCTATGAATCTTCCGAAAACTATATCCTTACGGGCTATGTGGTGATTGGTTGGAGTGCTATCGGCTTTGTCGCATCTGCCTGCTATCGTTTCAAGTATAGCGGAAAAATACTGCTGGTACATTTTGTACTGACACTACTTCGATGTTGTTGGAATTGTATAGTCATTTATGGATAGGTCATTCCGCTCGTCCTCGAAAACGATGGTCTTGGCAAGGAATATGCCGATGACGAACTTTGCCCCATGCGCTATCAGCTTGCGCCGCAGCGCTATGAAAGTAGCCCCGGTGGTAAGCACGTCGTCCACGAGCAAGACGCACTTTCCCCTGAACCGTTCGGGGTGGAACTCCAGATTGGCGGTGCGGTCTCCGTTCCCGCGCGTGCCCTTGTATTGCGCCCTGTCATAAGCGACGGTTATCGCCCCGTACCCGTCGGCAACCCCCATGTCCGCCGAGAGCTTGCGGCAGAACGCCTCGTACCGGGTGCGGTGCTTCTCCCGTGTGGATGCCGGGACGGGAACCAGTACGGCACGGTGCCTGTTCTCCTGAATCGCCCGGATGCGGCTGGCGGCGATGGAGAAGAGCTTGACGAAGAGGTCGGTCTGCTCACCGCTCTTGAAACGCCAGACGGCGTTCGACACCTTCTTCCCTTCGAAAGTAATCTTGTCGTTCCGGCGGACGGGGCAATAGTCATAAAGGTATAAACACAAGCTGCCGTCCAAGCGGAAGAATCCCTGAAAGCGGTTGTCGAGCGGAAAGAACGCCTTGCGGAAGTCATTGAAGAAAGTGAATACAAGGATATTGTTCCAGAAACGTGCCTCGTCCTCGCTGCCGGAATCGAGCCTGTACATGAATCCCGCCAAGTTCCCGCTCTCATACAAGCCCATGCCGATGGTCAGGCGGCTGTTGAAGTCGGTCTGGCTGACGATGTACCAGCCGCACCGGGCGAAATGCTCCTCGTAGCCGGAACGGGTCTCCAAAAGGAAATAGAACTTGCCGTCGTCCTCGAAACGGATGACGTATTCGCAGCGCAGGCGGCGTGCGATCTTGCCCAAGATGCGGCTCTCCTCCTCGATGACCGCAGGAGTGGCAAGGAAGGTGTATTGTGCGATAAAGACAGCCTCGTCCATAGTGATGATGTTTGGTCGGTTACAAATATGCGAAATGTCCGGCACACGGCAAGCGGAAAGGGCGGAAAATATGCGGAAGGGCGTGCGGATATGTAGAGCTTCTCCCTGCTTTTCACCGCCCGGAACGTGACAAGGCTACAAACGTGAAGCAAAACGAGGACAAGCGGTACGGTTTTGATACACGGACATATACAGACCGGTATATTTGCAGGGAAGTATAACAATAAAAACGTATCGGGACAATGGAAATAGTAAGCATCGAGAGAAAGACCTTCGAGGAGATGAAGGAACGGTTCGGCTGCTTTTCGCAGCACGTGAGGGAGCTTTGCGCCCGCTACCGTCCGCCCGAAAAGATGAACTGGATGGACGGGGCGGACGTGTGCGAGAAATTAGGCATCAGCAAGCGGACGTTGCAGACCTACCGTGACCGGGGGCTGCTGCCGTACAGCCAGATCAACCACAAGATTTACTACCGGACGGAGGACGTGGAGGCGTTCGTGGAAGCCATGAGCCGGGAAATGACGGAGGACGAGTGAGATGGAAGTGATCACAAGGGACACGGAAGAGGTACGGGCGTACTTCGAGGCACTGGAGGAAGGCATGAGGTACCTTGACACGGTAACGGCGCACTTCCGCCCGGCGATGAACGGCGAGGTCTATCTTACGGGCGAGGATGTGTGCAGGCTGCTGCACATCACGCCGAGAACGTTGCAGGACTACCGCACGCAACGGCTGATCCCCTACATATCGCTGCCGGGCAAGACGCTCTACCGCCAGTCGGACCTGCTGCGTATGCTGGAGGAGAACTACGTGGACATGCGCCCAAAGCGCAAACGGGGGAAAACTCCAACATAAACGCACGGGGGTGTGCATCGGGAAATGCAGCAAAGGCAGGAACACCGCATCGGAAGTTCCTGCCTTTGCCGCATTCTGCACCGGGGAAAGGCGTCAAGCCGTTTCCCGGAGGGAGCGGCGCACCCGCTTCCCGTCCTGTTTCCTGTCCTTCTTCTCCAGCACGCTCCGCTGCATGGCGGCGAGGTTGCCGGAGATCGCCCGGAAATCGGAGCTTACCATCCTGTTGGTCACCTCGGCGTAGATCTGGGTGGTGGAAATGTGCTTGTGCCCGAGTATCTTGGAGAGCGCCTCGATGGTGCCGCCGTTGCAGAGATAGACGGTCGTGGCGAAGGTGTGGCGGCTCAGGTGGAAGCCGATCTCCTTGTGGATGCCGCAAGCTTTGGCTATCTGTTTGAGGTGGGTGTTGCACACGCTGTTGCTGGGCATGGGGAAGACAAGGTCGCCCCCGGCAAGCCCCCTGTACCTCTCTATCAGTTCCTTGGCAATCTCCATGAGGGGGACGTTGCTCGACACACGGGTCTTGGTGCGCCGGGTGATGATCCATTCCTCGCCGTCGAAGTCCATGCGCTGTATCTTGTCATGGGTGAGCGTCTTTATATCAATGTAGCTAAGCCCGGTGAAACACCCGAAGAGGAACATGTCCCGCACGAGGCTGGTCTGTTTCTTGACGAACACGGCGTTAGCCAAGGTGCGCAGCTCCTCTTCCGTGAGATAGCCCCGGTCGGTCTCCTGCATCTCAAGGCTGTACTCGCCGAAGGGGTCGGTGCGGACGATTCCACGTCGCCATGCCTTGTCGGTCAGGCTGAGCAGGGGCATGGTGTATATCCAGAGGGTGTTGGCACTCAGCCCTTTCTCCACCCGCAGGTACTTGTCGAAATCGGTGATGATTTCCTTGGTCAGTTCCTTGTAAGCCATGTCGGTGCGCTTCTTCTTCTCCCAAAGGAAGGTCTTGAAATGGTTGTAAACAGCCAGATACTTGTTGTAGGTGGACTTGGCTCGCTGCCCTTTCTCCACCATCGCCCCGAACTCCCGGTTCATGTTCCCGAAGTCTTTGAGGATGCAGTTCTCCATCACGCCGACACCGAGGAAGGCGTTGCGCAGCTTCTCGGCGGTGACGAAATCCTCTTCCCGGAGGATGCGGTGGTAGTGGTTGGTGAGCCGGGCGGAAACCTCCTTCAACTGCCCGTTTATCTCGTTTGCCTCGGCAGACTTGCCTTTAGCCTTGCCGTTCTCCCAGAGGTCGGGAGTGACGAACAGCTTGGTTCCCATTGCCTTGTCATCCCCGTCAACGGAGATTTTCACCATGATGGGGGCTTTCCCGTCCCGGTTTCTCACTGCGGATCTCTTGATGTAGAACGAGGTCGCATACGTACTTCTCTTTGTTTCCATAACTCTAAAATTTTCGTTTCTAAAGGTAGTTACTTATTTCTTACCAAGAGCTATGCAAAACAAGGCAAAGCGATGAAACAGAACTCGTTATACCGTATATACCCCGTTTCGGAACCGGTAGCTGTTTAGTAGCCGAACTTTGTCCGAAAGGGGTGTTTTCAGGCTTTTTATGCCGAAGCCTGCTTCAACCCGCCCTGCATACAAGATGCTGACCTGCATTTATTTATGTAGAACTTTGCTTTTCTTTGCGCCTTATGCCGATTTTTCAGCAAAAAACTTTTAAATAAATAATAAAAACACCACCTTTGTAGTTCATTCTTTCAGAGTCTATGTGGAATAGTACTTTACTATACAAAGACACTACCATTCAGAATGCGTAAATGTAAGATGAATCAATATGCAGAAAGAAAATGATACTTTATTGGTAGCCAAGTTGAGAGAAGGCAATAAATTTGCCTTTGAAGCATTGTACGAAAAATACAGTGCCAGGCTGTACAACACCATCGTCCTTCTCGTATATGACAAATCATTAGCCAAAGACATCACCCAAAGCAGCTTCATGACGATATGGGAAAAACGCAGTAATCTGGATACCGAGAAAAGTTTTCCGGCATATCTATGCACCATCGCACGCAACATGGTATACAAAGAAACCGAACGAAGATTATTACACAACAAATTTGTAGAAAACAAGCTGAAAACAGAAGCAGAGGCTATCGAGGAAGATACGATGGATATGGACGTCTCCATCATTGAAAAACAGATAGAGCAACTTCTGCAAAGCCTGCCAGAAGTTTCACGGGAAGTCTTTCAGCTGAAAAGAGCAGGAAAACTGTCCAACAAGGAAATCGCCTCACAGCTAGATTTGACGGAACGTGCCGTAGAGGCTCATTTCTACCGTACTATGAAACTACTGAAAGAAGAATTACGCAAATTCATCATGCTTTTCCTCTCCTTCTACTTTCTAAATAATTGTTAAAGCACGAAAATCCGTGAGTGTTTTGGCAGGCATACAGATATATACTACAGAACATGGATAAAAAAGACAGTCATATTGAACTTTTGGATCGTTTCTTTCGAGGACTGACCAGCCCTGAAGAAGATGTACAGTTGAAATCATGGATTAAGCGACCGGATTTTCAACAGAAATTTTCCGCATACTATCAGCAATGCTGGGCACTGGCTCCGGACACGATGGACAAAGCCGTACAAAATGAAATGTTCACCGAACTTTTAAGCCAGATAGACGCAAGTTCCACCACGGAAACGAAGGTCCTGAAAACAAGGAACCGTTTCCTGCGTCAGATTGGGCGCTATGCTGCAGTTGCCTGCATCATATTGGCAGTGGGAAGCGGAGCCTATTATGCAGGAGTCAAACGACCGGCCGATGACGCCAATACAGAAGTCACCATGTCCGTATCCAACGGGCAGAAGGCCGACATCATTTTGGCTGACGGCACAAAGGTCTACATCAATTCTGATTCAAGAATTGTATATGACAACACTTACAACAAGAAAACACGTATGGTCTCCCTGGAAGGAGAGGCCTATTTTGAAGTTGCAAAGGACAAGGAAAAGCCTTTCATCGTGAAAGCAAATGGCATCAATGTACAAGCGTTAGGTACAAGCTTCAATATACGTGCACATAAAGACGATAAATCAGTAGCTGTAATCCTGATAAGTGGAAAGGTTAAAGTAGACGACGGCAGACACGAGGCATATATGAAGCCAAACGAAAGGCTCGTTTGCAACCTGACCAATGGACAGTTCGAAAAAAGCGAGCTTCATCCTAATGCAAGTTATTTGCTATGGAGAAGCAATGAACTAGCGTTCTACGGTGAATCTTTTGAAGAAATTTGTACCATGCTTACACGAATGTATAATTGCAAATTTATATTCAAAAACGAGAAAGTAAAACAATATACTTATCACGGCATCATCAAGAATAGCAGTTTGAATAATGTATTAGAATACATCAGCCAAGCTGGCGGCATTAATTACAAAATAAAATCTGATAATACGATCGTAATATATTAGTAGTGTTTAATAAACTCTTTATGTTAACTTAAAAAGGAAAATATGGAATAGATTTTATAAACTTTTTACTTCATCAAACACAACTGCCAGCTTTCGGCAGCAAAATAAAATTCTAGTTTAAACATTCACGAGAAATTCGTCATAAGTTACTCTAATATCTTATTAGAGCAGGTCTTTGGTACGCCTTTCTCAAAATAAAAAACAATTAATCTAATATTATTAGACATGAGACAAAACAAAATGATTATGCGGTCTTTAGTACTGCTGGGTGCCCTGTTTTTCTGGGGAAACAGCTTCGCCCAAATCAGTTTATCTGTAAACAAGCAGACCATCAAGCAGATTATACCGCAAATTGAAAAAGCTAGCGGTTATAACGTATTCTACACAGACAAACTTCCCAATCTTGAAACAAAAAAGGATTTAAATGTATCAAATGCTTCACTTGAGGCCGTATTGAAAGAATTATTTAAAGGAACGAAAATCTCCTTTGAAATAAAAGCAAACAAGCAGATTTTGCTGTTCCAGCAAACCAACAAATCTGTAGGTGCTAAAAAGAAAGTAACCGGTAGAATCGTAGACGAAAATGATGAGCCGCTTATCGGAGCTTCCGTTATTATCAAAGGCTCTACACAAGGAACAATAACCAACATTGACGGTGAATATACATTGGAAGATGTGCCGGAGAAAGCTACTCTAACCGTTTCTTACGTAGGCTATATACCGGCATCTGTTGCTGTCAACGGTAAAAACGCAATCAATGTAGTGCTGCAAGAAGATTCAAAGACTTTGGAAGAAGTTGTTGTTATCGGTTATGGTACCGTAAAAAAGAAAGACTTGACCGGTGCAGTAGGTTCTGTGGGAGGTGCAGAAGTAGCCGCCCGTAAAACAACTTCCCTTTCCACCGCTTTGCAAGGAACCATCCCAGGGTTAATGGTAACCCGTAACAATAATGCGCCTGGTGCAAATGCAGACAAGATATATGTACGTGGTATCACAACCATCGGGAATTCAGATCCTCTGGTTATCGTTGATGGAGTGCCTGGTGACATCAATTCAGTAAATGCCAACGACGTTGAGAGCATTTCTGTATTGAAAGATGCTGCTTCCGCTGCTATCTATGGTTCTCGTGCCGCTGCCGGCGTTATTCTTGTCACCACCAAAAGAGCCAGTGACAAGGAACTGTCATTGACCTATAACGGTGAATTCGGTTGGGAAATACCTACCGCAGAGCCTGAGGTTGTAGGCGTGCAACGTTTTCTGGAAATGGCTAATGAATTACGATATACAGATAATCCGGACGGTGGCAAATACCAAGCCTATTCAGAAGATCAAGTTAATAACTGGGTGAAAAACAATGCAACCAATCCCAACCAGTATCCTATAACCGACTGGCAAGATCTGATTCTTGAGAAATCCGCAACCCGTCAAAGTCACAGTATCCACCTTTCAGGCGGTAGCAAGGTTGTTAAGACCAAAGCATCCTTGGCGTATGATGAAGTAGGCGGTCTGTACGGTGACCGTTATTTCCAACGCTATACATTACGTGTAAACAATGACTTCAACATTACCCAAAAGTTAAGTGCTACATTGGACTTCAATGTTAAGCGCACTAAACACCACATGCCGCAATTCACTCCATTCGGAATGATGCGCTACATGCCTGCTATTTATGCAGGAGTATGGGATGACGGCCGTATAGCTGAAGGCAAATCGGGAGCCAACCCTTATGGATTGATGAAATTGGGTGGTACAACAGAAAAATGGTACACAGCATTGGGCGGTAAAGCATCTATTGATTTCAAGCCTTTTGACGGATTTAAAATTTCAGCAATCGTTGCTCCTCGCTTTAATTACGACAAGTTCAAAACATTCAAGAAAGCAGCCAGCTATACATTGGCAGATGATCCCAATACAATAGGGGGATACTTAGACAACAGCGGACTATACAACACAACCAAACTCTCAGAAACCCGCAATGACAGCTACAATGTCACTACACAATTAATAGCAAACTATGCAAAGAAGTTTGCCGGAAAACATGACATCAACCTTATGGCAGGTTACGAAAACTATTACGAATATATTGAAGAATTAGGTGCTGACAGAGACGGCTACGTTCTCACGAACTTTCCATACCTCAATAATGGACCTAAAGATTTAATTGGCAACTCTGGAAAAGGAAAAGAGTACGCTTATCGTTCCTACTTCGGACGTGTCATGTACAGCTATGCCGACAGATATTTATTCCAGGCTAATATACGTCATGACGGCTCATCACGTTTTGCAAAGAAACACAGATGGGGTACATTCCCTTCCTTCTCTGCCGGTTGGGTACTCAGCGAAGAAAATTTCATGAAGAATCTTAATTGGGACTGGCTGTCATTCTTGAAGATTAGAGCTACATGGGGAGCATTGGGTAATGAACGTATTGGCGATTTTCCATATATGTCAACCATTGCATTTGGGAACACTATTTTCTATCAAAACAACGGTATTTATTTTGACCAAACTGCATCTCAACAGAAATATGCCATTGAAAATGTAACATGGGAGAAAACTGAATCTACAGACATTGGGTTAGACATTTCTTTCTTGAACAACCGCTTACGTGTGAACGGTGACTATTACTGGAAAAATACTAAAGACATGCTATTAGCAATGGCTATCCCTGATTTTCTAGGATTCTCTGACCCAGACGTCAATGCCGGCAAAATGTCAACCAAAGGTTATGAATTGAATGTCAGCTGGAATGACCACATCGGTGACTTCAGCTACGGAATAGCCATTAACTTCTCTGACTTCACCTCCAAAATGGGGGATTTACAAGGAACCCAATTCCTCGGTGACAAAGTTAAAATGGAAGGCAGTGAATTCAATGAGTGGTATGGCTATGTTAGCGATGGTCTTTTCCTGACAGAAGAAGACTTAAAGAATTCTCCCAAAATCAATGATAAGAACACTCAATTGGGCGATATTAAATACAAAGACATATCTGGTCCTGACGGTGTACCCGACGGAAAGATTTCTCCTGAATATGACCGAGTATTACTAGGCAGCTCATTACCCCATTTCCTATATGGTGGTAATATCAATTTGGGCTACAAAAATTTTGACCTTTCATTGGCATTCCAAGGTGTCGGAAAACAAAATGCACGCTTGGCAAGAGAAATGGTAGAACCATTCCGTAACAATTACGGAAATTTCCCCGCCATCATTGATGGAAACTATTGGAGTCCTTATAATACGGACGAACAAAACGCAGTTGCCAAATATCCTCGTCTAACCCATGTAAACAAAAGTTCCAACTATGCCATGTCAGATTATTGGCTGTTCAACGGAGGTTATTTCCGTCTCAAAAATATAACTTTAGGCTATACATTCCCTAAAGAATGGATGAACGCAATAGGTATCAAAGGTGCACGCATTTATGCCAGTGCTTCCGATCTATTCTGTTTGAGCAAATATCCGAAAGGATGGGACCCTGAAATGGGAGTAAGTGAATATCCTATCACAACATCTATATTGTTAGGCGTATCTGTTAACTTTTAAAAGAAAGAAAAAAAATGAAACATAAATTTATAATATTAGCTTTAGGACTTGGATTTTTAGCAAGTTCCTGCAATGACTTGGACTTAGTTCCATTGTCTGAGGCCTCCACTGAAAACTGGTATTCTTCAGAAGAAGAACTATTGATGGCTGCCAATGAATTCTATAAAATCGGATATTGGAATAAAATGAACCAGGGACTTCTGGAACAAGCCACCGACAACTTCACCTATAGAAATGTGAATCGTTGCAACCTCCTAGACGGTACAGTAAATGGTGATGGTGGAACAGAGAACTGGTATCCAGTAGAGCAATGGCAATCAAACTATAAATGTATAACGATGGCCAATACATTTCTTGAAAAATCTGAGCGCGCCGAAAAGGCTGGTGTCTCTGAAAAAATATTGAATCAATACAGAGGAGAAGCTTACTTTACAAGAGCTTGTAAATATGCAGTACTCGTTTCTTTCTTTGGTGATGTTGTCTGGCTAGATAAGAATATTTACATTGAAGAAGCCTTCCAAAAAGGACGTACTCCCAAAAAAGAGATTATACCTTTAATTTACCAAGACTTCGACAAAGCAATTTCTATGTTACCAGTATCTTATACCGGTAACTCGACACAACGTTTCACAAAAGGTGCTGCATTAGCCATGAAAGCACGTTTTGCCCTTTACATGGGTGATTGGGAACTTGCGGCCGAATCAGCTAAAGCGTGTATGAATTTGCAAGCTTATCAATTACATCCCGACTTCAGCGACTTATTTCTGATGAATACCAAAAATTCCATAGAAAGCATTCTTGTATTCCCACGTTCCGTGCAATACAACATTCTATACGATGCTACTGCCACAAAAAATGAGCTGCCTAGAAATGCTGGAGGATACGGTTCGTATGCACCCTCTTGGGACTTGTTGGCTTCGTTCCTCTGTACAGATGGGTTGCCCATTGACGAGTCACCTCTTTTTGATCCCCACAATCCTTTCAAGAACCGTGACCCCCGTTGTACTGCCACCATTGTAGAATTTGGAACCCGCCATTGTAGCTTTGACTTTGATCCTCATCCCGATGCATTAAAAGTAATGAACTACAAAACCGGTAAAATGGTAACCAACCAAGATACCCGTGCCAATGCGCAATACACCTCATTCAATGCATTGCTATGGAAAAAGGGTATTGACGATTCTTGGGTAGATAACAAACAAAAAGTGGAAAGTGACTATATTGAAATACGTTACGCAGAAGTATTGTTGACTTATGCAGAAGCCATGATTGAACTGAACAAGATTGACGAATCTGTATTAGAAGCCATCAATAGTGTACGTGCCAGAGCATACGGAGTGAAATCTTCTGAAACAGACAAATATCCGGCAGTAACAGCACGTGACCAAAAGTCCTTACGCCAGACAGTCAGACTGGAACGTCGCGTAGAGTTTGCTAAAGAAGGACTCCGCTACATGGACCTCATTCGTTGGAAATTGGCAACCAAAGCTCTGAACACCAAGAACTACGGCATTCTATATCCTGCTGACATATTAAGAGACAAAGTTACATCAAAAGGACTGTGGTTCTGGCCTACTACACCACAGATAGATGAAGATGGAATCGCAGACTTCTCTGCTATGGAAAAAGAAGGCTTAATCCAAGTACTTTCCCAGCGCAAATGGGACGAACGGCAGTATTTATGGCCAATCCCCACATCTGAAATCATTATTAATGAAAACATGAAACAGAATCCAGGGTATTAACGGTTAGACATTATAGGTAAAAAGATTGTGAATAAAAGGATAAACAAACTGTAATGAAAGGACTGCCCCTGCAAATTAGAAATCCAGGGCAGCCCTTTTATACCGTTTCCACAACAAAATAAAGAACCGCATATTTATGAGAAGAATTATATTGATTTTAAGTCTACTGTTCTGTAGCCAGCTTATCACAGCCTCCAATCTATTGATAGAAGCAGAAAGCTTTGACCAAAAAGGAGGATGGGTAGTAGACCAGCAATTCATGGACCTTATGGGGTCACCCTATCTAATGGCTCATGGAATGGGGGTCCCGGTTGAGGATGCTTCCACTACCATATCTTTTCCCGAGAGCGGTACATATTATGTATATGTACGTACCTATAACTGGACTTCTCCTTGGCATGATGGCAAAGGACCAGGAAAGTTCACTCTAAAAATCGGTAATAAAAAGCTGCCTATAGTTTTAGGGGATGAAGGCAACCAATGGATGTGGCAACCCGCCGGAAAAATTTCAGTAAAGGCTGGGAATAGTAATCTAACATTAAAAGACTTGACCGGTTTCAATGGCCGTTGCGATGCTATTTATTTTACAACAGAAAAAGAGCAACTACCTCCTAACGAAACTGTACAACTGACAGATTTCCGTAAAAAGATGCTGGATATTCCAGCCGAACCGGAGCAATACTCCTATGATGTGATTGTAACTGGTGGCGGTATAGCCGGTATGTGTGCAGCCGCAACCGCTTCCAGATTGGGATGCAAAGTGGCATTAATCAACGACCGCCCAGTACTTGGCGGCAATAATAGCTCTGAAGTCAGGGTTCACTTAGGGGGCAATATCGGAGTAGGCCCCAATTCCGGACTGGGACGTATGATAAGAGAATTCGGACATTCTAAAGAAGGAAATGCCAAACCTGCCGCAAACTATGAAGATGAAAAGAAGGAGCTTTTTATCGCCAATGAAAAGAATATCACCCTTTATGCCAACTACCGTGCCATATCTGTAAAGACCGATGGCAACAGAATAGAATCTGTCATCATCAAGCATATAGAGAATGGAAAAGAAGTGGAACTGAAAGCACCATTGTTCTCCGACTGTACCGGAGACGGCACCATCGGGTATCTGGCCGGTGCAGACTACAACATGGGACGCGAATCCCGTGCCGAATACGGAGAAGAGCTGGCACCGATTCAACCGGACAAAATGACAATGGGTTCATCCGTACAATGGTACTCTGCAGACAAAGGTAAACCTACCCGTTTCCCTATTTTCTCGTACGGTCTGCAATTCAATGAAAAAAATTGCGAAAAAGTGACGATGGGTGAATGGAAATGGGAAACCGGCATGAACTTCAATCAAATCGACGACTTCGAACGTATACGTGATTATGGCTTAATGGTCATCTATTCTAATTGGAGTTTTCTGAAAAATGAATTAAAGGACAACAAGAAATATAAGAACCGCGCATTGGACTGGGTAGCCTATATTGCCGGAAAACGCGAGTCACGCCGATTGTTGGGCGATTATATTCTAAAGCAAGATGATATAGATAAAAATGTCTATCACGAAGATGCCTCCTTCGTCACAACCTGGAGCATCGACCTGCATTTCCCGGATTCGCTCAATGCATCACACTTTCCTGATGCGCCTTTCAAAGCAGCAACCAAACACATCCATATATATCCTTATGCAGTGCCCTATCGCTGCCTATATTCCAGAAATATCGAGAATCTTTTTATGGCGGGCCGCAATATCAGTGTTACCCATGTGGCACTGGGCACTGTCCGCGTAATGCGTACCACCGGAATGATGGGCGAAGTTGTCGGGATGGCAGCTTCCTTATGTAAAAAGTACAACACCACTCCGAGAGGAGTATATCAGAAACACCTACCGGAATTGAAAGCACTGATGAAAGAGGGAGTAGGAAAAAAAGAAGGGATTCCCGATAATCAGAAGTTCAATGAACAAAAATTATTAAAAAAGCCTCGTATATTTGCCATTGAAAAAAACAAGAAGTAAGAAACACGTTGATACTACAATTTAAGTATTAATAAAACACGCATATCATGAAAAATATTCTAACATTATTATTTGTCCTTTTCGGAGGATATTCGTTACACGCACAAGATACCTGCTACGGCTTTCTGAGAAATGACACTTTAACCATCGGGAACAATTTGGTCGAACGTACCTTTTTGTGGAACGGGGGAAATATCATAACTTACCGCCTGACCGACAAGAGTAATGGAAAATCATGGAAGAACCACAGCCTTACTCCAGATTTCAGAGTAACGAAAGATTTGCCGCAACCATCAAACGGTTCACTCAAAGTAGTTCCCGTAAAAGAGACTAAAATATTTCCCGCTTATCTGAAAGTAGAAGTTTCTTTCAGCCTGGAGAAGCTAGATATAAAACGGGTATATCGTATTTATGATGATTGTCCAGCCATAGCCTGCGACACCTATTTAAGAGGAACAGTAAACAGTATTTTCGGAGGCAGAGAAGTTAGTGCAGCCGACCGGAAGAATATTGAATTCGCCGAAGACATGAAATCTAAAGAAGTAACCGCTGTACTAGACCAGTTCCATTTCCAAGGACAACATTGGCACGCTCGCAGCGTGGAATTTTCCGATGTGACCGACTGGCACAACAACCTGGTTTTCGAGAAAGAGATTATTTCCTACCGCAAACTGGGATATCGCGGCAATCTGCTGTTTGCCTTTAATGGCGAGGACAACTGTGGCATCTTCTTTTTAAAAGAGGCTCCCTGCTCTTCGGTACAATTAGCCTATCAAGGAAAGGATTTTCTGACTGATTTCGGAAAGTTTACAGTAACCGGTCTGGGCATTACCGAGAAAGACGTGACTCCCGACCGTTGGACCAAAACATACGGATGTGTATTGGGAATATACGGAGAAGATGAACTGAGCCGCCTACAAGCGCTTCGTTCATATCAGAAGAATATACGTACTTACCGGGCCGACCGCGACGAGATGATTATGATGAACACCTGGGGAGACCGTAGCCAGGACTCAAAAGTAAACGAATCCTTCTGTTTGAAAGAACTGGAACGCGCCGCCCGTCTGGGAATCACCCATTTCCAGATTGATGATGGCTGGCAAATAGGTAAAAGTCCTAATTCAGCTGTAGCCCGCGGTTCATTCAAGAACATTTGGGACAATAAAGACTACTGGAAACCCGATCCGCAAAAGTATCCACGTGGTTTGCATCCCATCGTAAAGCGTGGCAAGGAATTAGGTATTGAAATCGGTCTTTGGTTCAATCCCAGCATACAAAATGATTTTGCCGATTGGCAGAAAGATGCGCAAGCACTCATCAGCCTCTATCGCGAATACGGCATCAAAATATTCAAGATAGACGGGCTCACCATTCCCAGTAAAGAAGCCGAAACAAACCTGCACCGCTTATTCAACAAAGTGCTGGAAGAGACGGACGAGGCAGTGATTTTCAACCTTGATGCGACAGCCAGCCGCCGCGGAGGCTACCACATGTTCAATGAATATGGAAATATCTTTCTGGAAAACCGTTATACCGACTGGCAGAACTACTATCCTTACTGGACTTTGCGTAACCTCTGGATGCTTTCCAAATATGTTCCGGCAGAAAAGCTGCAAATAGAGTTCTTGAACAAATGGAGAAATACGGATAAATATAAAGGAGAAGTCTTCGCTCCAGAAAACTATTCATTTGAATATCTGTTTGCTACGACTTTAGCAGGACAGCCGCTTGCCTGGATGGAAGGTACCAATCTACCCGAGGAAGCATTTACATTACGAGAACATACAGAAGCCTACAAGAAATTTCAGCATGACATGCATTCCGGCACTATCCTACCCATAGGAGATGAACCATCGGGACGCTCTTGGACCGGCTTCCAGTCTCTAAAGAAAGATAGAGGATACTTGATTGTGTACCGTGAAAATCATCCAGAAGGGACTACAGAAGTCGAAACCTGGCTGCCAGAAGGTGTCACAGTAAGATGTATCCCATTGATGGGACACGGCAAAGCGATGACAGCAGTAACCGGAAAGAAAGGAAGGCTGGAAATCTCTCTGCCATCAATCAATGACTATGTTGTCTACAAGTATGAAATTAAAAACAAACGCTAAAATAAAGACTGACATGAAAATCACAAGGAGTATACTCTTAATCGCCTTCTTGATGCTGTTTTACCGAGCCTTCGGACAACCTGCCGAACGGCTGATTCGGATACAGATCACTCCCAATCATACAGACTGGCTATATAAGCCAGGCGAAAAAATAAAATTCAGCATTACGGTACTGAAAAACAACGTACCAATTCCTGACACAGAAATTCGGTACCAGATTTCAGAAGATATGATGAAGCCTCACAAAGAAGGCATATTGCAAGCTGAAAAAGGGACAGCCACGGTGGAAGCCAAAACAATGGAAAAACCTGGCTTTCTCCGTTGCCAAGCCTTTGTTAAATATGGAGGACGTGAATACCAAGGGATAGTAACCGTTGGAATCAATCCAGAAAAATTAAAACCTATCACATCATTGCCCGAAGACTTTCTAAATTTCTGGGAAACAGCAAAACTCCAGGCTCAAAAGACACCAATGGATGTACAAATGACCCTTGTACCCGAACGTTGTACAGAGAAAGTGAATGTATTCCATGTGAATATACAGAATTATGAATCCCATACACGCTTATACGGCATGCTGGCTATGCCTAAAGCAAAAGGTCGATATCCCGCAGTTTTAAAGCTACCAGGTGCAGGAATACGTTCTTATGCCGGAGATGTGGAACATGCTGCCAATGGCTGGATTGTTTTCGAAATAGGAATACACGGTATTCCGGTCAACATGTCAGGACCGGTATATACCAATCTCTATATGGGAGCATTAAAAGGGTACCACACGTTCAATCTGGATAATCGGGATAAATACTATTATAAACGTGTATATCTAGGCTGTGTACGTGCCATTGACTTTATTTATTCCCTACCACAATTCGATGGGAGCAATTTGATAACATTCGGCAGTAGCCAAGGAGGAGGATTGTCCATCGTGACAGCTGGACTTGATTCACGTGTCAAAGGACTGGTAGCCTTTTACCCTGCTCTTTGTGACATGGTCGGCTATATACATAACCGTGCCGGAGGATGGCCACACATGTTTAACAAGCAAGAAAATCAGACTGCAGAAAAGGCAAATACAGCACGTTATTATGACGCAGTTAATTTTGCACGCCAAATAAAAGTTCCCGGATTCTACTCATTCGGATATAATGATATGGTCTGTCCACCCACTACTACCTATTCTGCCTACAATGTAATTCAAGCACCCAAACAAATATTAGTATCCGAAGAAACGGCTCATTATGCCTACCCAGAACAATGGGCAGCCGCATGGAAATGGGTCGCTGATTTCTTTCAACAAAAAAAATAAAAACTATAAGAATCATGAGAATACTTTTTTTTATTACAACACTGCTTTTCATCATCCCGAACATGTTCGGACAAAAGGAATATCGTCTGAACTCACCGGACGGCAAGTTGGAGGTTACCTTATATATAGGTGACCGGATCACTTACGAGCTGACGGAAGAAGGGCATACATTGGTAGCCCCCTCTCCCTTATCAGTACATCTGGATAATAGGACAGTCTGGGGTAACGGCTCCCATCTTAAGAGAGTCAGTCATCGCCAGGCAAATGAGGTGATTCCCTCTCCTTTCTACAAACGCAGTGAAGTAAAGGATGTCTATAATGAAATGACGTTAAGTTTCCGGGAACATTTCAACCTCATTTTCAGAATGTACAATGAAGGAATGGCATACCGGTTCGCAGCGACCGGAAACAGACCGTTCAAAGTTACAAACGAAGAAGCCGCCTTCAACTTCAACAAGGACTACAAATCGATTGTTCCTTATGTAAAAGATGGCGATAAACAACCGATAGAAGCCCAGTTCTCCAACTCTTTTGAAAACACCTATACACATATAGAGCTATCCGGACTGAACCCCCAAAGACTGATGTTTACCCCCGTAGTAATAGAGCAGGAAAACGGCCGTAAACTTTGTATTGCCGAATCCGACGTGGAGAGCTATCCGGGCATGTTCCTCATCAACAGAAACGGGGGAACAGCACTCACTTCCGCTTTTGCCGCCGTCCCCAAAACAAAAAAACAAGGCGGGCATAACCAACTGCAAATATTAGTCACAGAGCGTGAAAACTACATTGCTTCCTGCCAGCCGAAAGCCAAACTACCCTGGCGCATCATTGTTGTGGCAAGAAATGACAAGGAGCTGGCAGATAACGATATGGTTTATAAGCTGGCTGCTCCATCACGCATGAAAGACATCTCATGGATACGTCCGGGCAAAGTGGCCTGGGAATGGTGGAACCATTGGGGAATCAAAGGCGTGGATTTCGAAGCTGGAATAAACAATGAAACATACATGCACTATATCGACTTCGCCTCCCGGCATGGCATCGAGTATGTGATTCTGGATGAAGGCTGGGCTGTCAACCTCAAGGCTGACCTTTTCCAAATTGTACCGGAAATTGATTTAAAAAAGCTCACGGCCTATGCCAGGCAAAAGAATGTAGGACTCATCCTTTGGGCAGGTTACCATGCCTTTGCCCGCGACATGGAACATGTATGCAAGCACTATTCCGAAATGGGCATCAAAGGATTCAAGATTGACTTTATGGATAGGGATGACCAGGAAATGGTAGACTTCCACTACCGGGCTGCCGAAATTGCCGCTAAATATAAGTTGATGGTAGACTTTCACGGCACGTACAAACCTACCGGGCTGAACCGCACTTATCCCAATGTCATCAACTATGAAGCCGTTCACGGGCTGGAACAGATGAAGTGGAGTGACATCCATACCGACCAGGTAACCTACGATGTCACCATGCCATTTATCCGTATGCTGGCCGGACCGGTGGACTATACACAAGGCGCCATGCACAATGCCAACAAACGGTGTTACCACTCCTCAATGGATACCCCAATGAGCCAGGGAACCCGTTGCCGCCAATTAGCTGAATATGTAGTATTTGAATCACCATTGAACATGTTGTGCGACAGTCCCACCAATTACGACCGTGAAGAAGAATGCACGGAATTCATCGCTACCATCCCTACCGTTTGGGAACAAACAATAGCCATGAACGGAGAAATTGGAAAATACATTACAATGGCGCGCAGGAAAGGAGATGTCTGGTATGTCGGCTCCCTAACCAATTGGGATGCACGTACTCTGACACTGGACCTTTCTTTCCTCGGTGCAGGCAGATGGAAAGCGGAAATGTTTCATGACGGAGTGAATGCCAACCGCCTGGCTTCCGACTACCAAAAGACCGTCACAGACATTCCTGCATCCCGTAAACTGACCGTCAAAATGGCACAAGGAGGCGGATGCGCATTGAAAATATACAAAGAATAATTCATAGGCTTTTTAAACGTTAACTGATACATACGATTTATGAAAATTAAAAGATTAATGATTACTTGTTTGCTCGCAGTGTCTGTACTGGGAGGCAAGTCACAAGCACAAGACTTATTGTCCAATGTTTACGGACGCGATTACCAGCTACTGAATGGGAAGTGGGGAGCCATTGTAGACCTTTATGACCAAGGAGAAAGGATGCAGGTGTACAAAAACAGAAAACCTCAAGACAACAAGCAATTTTATGAATACTCTTTCGACGGAGGTTTGGTCCTGAATGTACCTGCCGATTTCAATTCACAAATGCCCGAGTTGAAATTTTATGAAGGAACAGTATGGTACGGACGCTCTTTCGATACCCCAAAGACTGACGGCAAACGTTTGTTTCTCTATTTCGGTGCGGTAAGTTACCGTAGCAAAATATATCTGAACGGGGAGAAAATAGCCAGTCATGAAGGCGGATTCACTCCCTTCCAGGTGGAAATCACAGATAAGGTAAAGCAAAAGGACAACTTCCTGGTGGTGAAAGTCAACAATACCCGCACCACGGATGCCATCCCTGCCATGTCCTTTGACTGGTGGAATTACGGCGGCATCACACGCGATGTAATGTTGGTAAGCGTTCCACAAAGCTACATCAAAGACCATTTCATCCAGTTGGACAAGGTACAATCCAACCTGATTCGTGCCAAAGTAACCTTATCCGAAGCAAAGCCTGGCATCAACGTACAAGTCGCCATCCCCGAATTGGGCATCAGACAGAACATGACTACCGATGCCAACGGAATTGCCCAGGCCACTATCAAAACCAAAAAACTGCAACGTTGGTCACCGGATGCTCCAAAGCTGTATGATGTAACCATCACTTCGGAAAGTGACCGGCTCAACGAGCAAATTGGTTTCCGTAACCTTTATGTAAAAGGTGAAGATATCTATCTGAACGACCAGCCCATCTTCCTGCGCAGTATCAGCTTCCACGAGGAAATTCCGCAACGCCGCGGGCGTGCCTTCTCTGAAGCGGACGCAACAATGCTGTTGTCCGAAGCCAAAGAGCTGGGTGCCAACATGATTCGTCTGGCACATTATCCACAAAATGAATATACTGTCCGCCTAGCAGAAAGAATGGGATTTCTTTTATGGGAAGAGATACCTATCTGGCAAGGGATTGACTTCAAAAATACCGCTACCCGTGAGAAAGCAGGCAGAATGATTAAAGAGATGGTGATGCGCGACAAAAACCGTTGTTCCGTTGCCTTTTGGGGGATTGCCAATGAAACAGCCACTTCCGCCCCGCGCAATGAATTTCTGAAACACATGAAACAATGTTGCCTGGACATCGACTCAACCCGTCTGATTACGGCCGCCTTCGATTTGGTACGCTTCAACCGCGAAAGCCGGGACTTTGAGATGAATGACTCCATTATCAACATCCTGGACATGGTAGCCATCAACAAATATATGGGATGGTATCATGACTGGCCACTGGCTCCGGACCAGGCTGTCTGGAATGTAGCTCCCGGCAAACCTCTTTTCATTTCCGAGTTCGGAGGCGAAGCGCTCTATGGCAAACATGGCGACGCGGAAGTCAAGAGTTCTTGGAGTGAGGATTATCAGGCACAACTCTACAAGGACAATCTGGAAATGTTTAAGCATATCCCCAACCTGCGCGGAACATCGCCGTGGATTCTTTTGGATTTCCGTTCTCCCTTCCGTTTCCATCCACACCAGGGAGGGGAATGGAACCGTAAAGGACTGGTTTCCGACCAGGGACAACGCAAAAAAGCATGGTACATCATGCGTGATTACTATAACCAAAAGAAAACAGAACAATGAAGCACAAAATAAAACACTACATGGCTGCCCTCCTCCTGACCTCTATGGTCTGGAGCGGGCATGCCCAAGAAAAGAATGAAATGGACTTGTCTGGTGAATGGGCATTCCAGACAGATGTCATGGACTTCCGGAGAGGTTCACTGGACGTACGTTACTGCCATCGCCTGCAGGAAAGCATCGTTCTGCCGGGAATTACAGATGACTATAAAATAGGCTACAAATCTCCTTACCGCCACCTGGATAGGCTGACCCGTGTCTACGAATATATGGGCCCCGCATGGTACCAGCGAGAAATAGAAATTCCTGCGGCATGGAAAGGCAAACGCATTTTCCTCTATTTTGAACGTACACACTGGCTCAGTTCGGTATATGTAGGCAAAGAAGAAGTGAGTAAAATAGACTACATCAGTATTCCCCACAACCACGAACTGACCCAATGGCTACATCCAGGCAAAAAAGAACTGATAACTTTCTGTATAGACAACCGCTACCAGTACGATACCCATAAATGGGACCATGCCCACTCCGAATTTACCCAAATAAACTGGAACGGAGTATTGGGCGAAATTAAGCTGGTAGCTGTAGACCCAGTCTATGTAGATGACATGCAGGTCTATCCGGACATCAAGAACAAAAGCATCAAAGTCAAAATGACTGTCCGCAACTGTACAGAACATACCGCCAGCGGCAAAATATCCTTCCACGTGTCAGGAAAGGACTATAGACTACAAAAGGAAGTACCAGTAACAGTGACCGATTCCATTACTTATATCGAGGAAGAAATGTTTTTGAGTAAGGATATCCATTTGTGGAATGAGTTCCATCCCAATCTTTATACGTTGGACTGTAAGTTGACTTCCAGTGTAGAGGGCCAATCCTATGCGCATGAGAAAAGCACAACTTTCGGTATGCGCGAAGTAGAGGCTGGTGAGGACCATATCATCCTTAATGGCGAACCCATACACCTGCGCGGTACCGTTGAAAACGCAGTGTTCCCCAAGACCGGCTATGCTCCCGTGGACGATGCCTCTTGGGAACGTGTACTCCGTATCCTAAAAGAATATGGTATGAACCATATGCGCTTCCACTCCTGGTGTCCTCCTGCCGCTGCGTTCCGTATGGCAGACAAGCTGGGTGTCTATCTGGAGGTGGAAATGCCGATGTGGGGTAAAGATGCCCAACCCGATGAGAAGCGCTGGAATTTCTTCCGTCGCGAGCTGCGGGGTATCTTGAAAGAATATGGGAATCACCCTTCCTTCATTCTCTACTGTAACGGAAACGAAATTACCGGCGATTTCAGTTTCATAGAAGAGCTTACCGCCACAGCCCGCCAGTTGGATAACCGCCGTCTATACAGCGGTTCCACAGCCCGCACACGTGTCAAATCAGACCAGTTCTACATTACCCATCAGACTACCAAAGGACACATGGCTATCTACGAAGGACGTCCTTATACAAACTGGGACAAAAACAAGGAACTGGGAGTAGGCCTGCCCATCATCTCGCATGAATCCGGACAGCGGTGCATCTATCCCAATTTCGAGGAAATAAAGAACTTCACCGGCCCCGTACAAGCGCGTAATTTCGAGATATTCCGTGAACTGCTGGACAAAAACCACATGCTCGACCAAGCACATGACTTCTTCCGTGCTTCTGGAGCCTTGACCGCCATAGAGTACAAGGATGTCATAGAAGCCCAGTTGCGCACTTATCTGAAAGGCGGTTTCCAATTACTGTCTCTGAATGATTTTACCGGACAAGGATATGCACCGGTAGGCATTCTCGATCCTTTCTGGAATACCAAAGGGCTCATCACACCGGAAAAGTGGCGCGAGTTCTGTGCACCGACTGTTGCGTTGCTCCGTTTCGACAAACGCGCACTTTACAATGATGAGGTATTTGAAGGAAAAGCGGAAATATACAATTATGGACCTACCCTATTGAAAAACGCAAAAATCAATTGGAGTATCACCGACAGCAACGGTAAAACCCTTAAGAGCGGAAAACTGAAAACACAAACTGTCGGAAAGAACGGGGTATTTCCACTTGGCAGTTTCAGTTATGCATTGAACAATATCACTGAACCACAGAAGCTGACGGTCCATCTTTCTGTTGCACACGTAAAAAACAGCTGGGATATCTGGGTATATCCCCGTCATAGCAACTTAATGCAGTCCACTAGTGAAGTGCTCTACACCACAGTATTCGATGAAAAAGCAAAACAACACCTTGCCGATGGCAAGAAAGTGGTACTCTGCCCCAAACCTTCCAAAGTAAAAGGTCGTAAATCCGTGTTCCACAATCACTTTTGGAATCCGATAATGTTCAAATGGCCTCCTATGACCATTGGCTGTCTGATTCATGACGACCAGCCTATATTCGAGCATTTCATAACTTCCTACCATACTGACTGGCAGTGGTGGGACATTCTGGAAAATGCCAAGGTTATTGAGATGAAAGATGCTCCGGCAGCACTGCGGCCTTTCATACAAGTAATAGACCATTACGACAATAATGAAAAGCTCGGTATTGGTTTCGAAGCAAAAGTGAAGAAAGGCAGTCTACTGGTACTGGCCGTAGATACCCAGAAAAACATCAACGAACGTCCTGCCACCCAGCAATTGCTGGAAAGCATTGACCGCTACGTAAAGAGTGACAAATTCGCTCCACAAATTACCGTTGACGAGTCCTACATTGAATCATTCTTAAAGAAATAAATAAAGGAAATATGATGAAATTATTCTTGCTTTGGGCTCTTTTGTTGCTGCCGGTCGGACCGGCAGCAGCACAAGAGATAAAAATGTCACAAACAGCTCCATTGGAACAAGTTTATGGAGAAACTGTAGAAGATGATGCCTTACTGCCCATGAATGAGCTGGATATGGATTTTGGCTATGCCCTCTATGAGACAACCGTTGATGTGGAAGAGGAGAATCCCACACTAACTATTGAAAACGTACGGGATTATGCTGTGGTCTATGCAGACGGCAAACTGCAAGGATATTTAAAAGATAGCAGTAAAAGCTTGAAAACCAATCTACCGATAGGTATACACAAACTTAGTATCTATACTGAAAATATCGGACGTATTACCTATGGTCCTGAAATTCTGGACAATTCAAAAGGTATCTACGGCAGCATAACATTGGGAAAGACAGATTTAGAAGGCTGGAAGATGACCCCATTGGAAATTAAGGAATGCGATGTGGCCGGAATAACTTTCAAAGAAGGTACCTCCTCCATCCCTTGCTTCCGTAAAGGTGGTGTCACAGTAAGCAATCCGGCACAAGAGACCTTTCTTGACGTGTCTGGCTGGGGAATGGGAGAAGTCTGGATAAACGGGCAATACTTGGGTGCCTACTGGGAAGAAAATACAGAAAAGACCCTGGAGATACCTGCTGGTGCTCTGATAGCAGGTAATAATGAAATAGTGGTATTTGAACTAAAAAATAACGAACAAGCTTCCATGACACTAACCGATAAGCCTATTTTCAAATAAGCCCTTGCATGTACTTGTTTATATTCCTTAAAAAAACGACCTTTGTGTAGGAGCAGATTCCGAAAAACGTGTCTTATTTAATGAGAATAGCATAATTATATATATCATGAAGAAACTAACATTTATCAGTTGCCTCCTTTTAAGTGGTTGCCTGGCCGGAGCAATGGCTGCAAACAAAAAGCAACCCATCTACAAAGATGCCAAAGCTCCCATTGAGGAGCGTGTGAATGACCTGGTCAGCAGAATGACACTGGAAGAAAAGGTACAACAACTCAACCAGTACACTTTGGGGCGGAATAACAACGAGAACAATCGTGGTGAGGAAGTAAAAAAAATTCCTGCCACATTAGGCTCCCTCATTTATTTTGATGAAGATGCCAATCTGCGTAACGAGGCTCAGAGAAAAGCAATGGAAGAATCACGTCTGGGTATCCCCATCCTTTTCGGATACGACGTCATCCACGGGTTCCGTACCATTTATCCCATCTCTTTGGGACAAGCATGTTCTTGGAATCCCCAATTGGTAGAACAAGCATGTGCCGTTGCCGCCCAGGAAGCACGCATGTCCGGGGTAGACTGGACTTTTTCCCCTATGATTGACGTGGCAAGAGACGGACGCTGGGGACGCGTTGCAGAGGGCTATGGCGAAGACCCTTATACCAATGCTGTATTCGGTGTCGCATCTATCAAAGGATACCAAGGTGAAGACATGTCCGACAGCAAGCGAGTAGCCGCCTGCCTTAAACATTATATCGGATACGGCGCTTCTGAAGCAGGACGTGACTATGTTTATACGGAAATCTCCAATCAGACTCTGTGGGACACCTATATTCCTCCCTATGAAGCTGGCGTAAAAGCCGGTGCCGCTACTTTAATGAGTTCATTCAATGACATCAGCGGTACTCCCGGAAGCGCCAACCATTACACGATGACAGAAATTCTGAAGAACCGTTGGAAACACGACGGCTTTGTTGTTTCAGACTGGTCTGCAGTACCGCAACTTATTGACCAAGGCCATGCTGCCGACCGCAAAGAAGCTGCCCGTCTGGCTTTCAACGCCGGCCTGGAAATGGACATGATGGGGCATTGCTATGACAAGCATATGGCAAAGCTGGTGGAAGAAGGTAAAATAAGCATGCAATTGGTGGACGATGCAGTGAAACGCGTGCTCCGTATCAAATTCCGCCTTGGACTTTTTGACAATCCCTACACCCCGACATCTACAGAAAAAGAGCGCTTCCTCCTTCCACAAAGCCTGGCTATTGCAGAGAAACTGGCAGAGGAGACCATTGTTCTACTGAAGAATGAAAACAAGGTACTCCCTCTGGCAAACGGGAACAAGCCAACTATCGCCGTCATGGGGCCTCTGGTACAAAACAGTGCCGAGCTCCTGGGGTCATGGTATGGACATGGACATGCAGAAGATGTCCTCCCCATCAAAAAGGCGCTGGATGCAGAATTTGCAGGCAAGGCTGAACTGATTTATACCGAGGGTTGTGGTTTCGACGGTAACGACACTTCCAAATTCAGTGAGGCACTGGCTGTAGCCCGGAAAGCAGATGTCATTCTACTCTGCATGGGTGAAAAGAAAAAGTGGAGTGGCGAAAACGCATCGCGTTCCATCATAGAACTGCCTGCCATTCAAGAGGAATTCATTGCTGAAATGAAGAAAGCAGGCAAACCGATTGTTCTGGTACTGGCTAACGGACGTCCTTTGGGACTCTCTAAAGTGGAACCTCTCTGTGACGCTATCGTTGAAATGTGGCAACCGGGAGTACCTGGCGGTAAACCATTGGCAGGTGTCTTGTCCGGCCGGGTAAATCCTTCGGGCAAGCTTTCCATTACTTTTCCACGTTCCACCGGACAGATTCCAATCTATTACAATCAGCGCAAAACAGCCCGTCCACAAAGTGGCAAATATCAAGACATCTCCTCTTCCCCACTGTATGAATTCGGATACGGCTTGAGTTATACCACCTTTAATTATGGTAATATCAACTTGCCCAAAGAAACCATCAGACGCGGTGAAAAGTTGGTAATGGAAATCCCAGTCACCAATGTAGGCAAACGTGACGGTGCAGAAGTGGTGCATTGGTTTATCTCAGACCCATTTAGCACGATTACCCGTCCATGCAAAGAATTGAAGCACTTCGAAAAGCAACTAATTAAAGCAGGTGAAACACATATATTCCGCTTTGAAATAGACCCGATGCGTGATCTTGGTTTTGTAAATGCCAATGGTGAACATTTCCTTGAAAATGGAGAATATTATGTAATAGTGAAAGACCAGAAAGTAAAATTCACGGTTATAGATTAATCTTCTTTTTATATTGCAGGCCATCCTCCTTTCATCCTTCTAAAAGACAGATGGCCTGCAATTTCTATTTTAGAACAAATAAGTATACTGTTCTCCTAAAAATTTCTTGATATGCTTCAAGGCTTTGGTTATTTGGGCCTCCACCGTCTTGACAGAAATCCCCATTTCCCCGGCAATTTCTTGATTAGTCTTCCCTTCCTCCCTACTTTTGCGATAAACCTGCCCACATTTGTCCGGAAGGGAACAAACAGCTTCTTCAATCAATCGGTTCAGTTCTTCCATCTCCACCGAAGTATCAGCCGCAAGAGCATATCCATATTCTTCTCCTCCCTCGATGGGAACCGTATCCTTTTCATCGCGTAAAGCATTCAGGCAACGATTGCGTGCAGACTGGAAAAGATAAGCCTTGAATGAGATTTTAAGAGTCAAGTCGGCCCTACCCTCCCACAAATTCATAAAGATGGAAAGGGCCAGTTCTTCTATCTCCTGCTTGTCTCTCAGATAAAGGGACATGAAGCGGCAGAGTGAAACAAAATAAGTATCGAAAAGGTGCTTGAAAGCCTTCTCGTCATCTTGTTTGATTAACTGTAACAATAGGATATCATCTTCTGCAGGCATATCGAAGTTATATTAGATAAGGGCTTCTTGAGCGGCAAAGATACTAATATTATTTGTTCCTCGAAATTTATTAAAAAAATAATTGGAATTGGAATAAGGGTTAAACCCAAGTGATGTGTCATATAAGTGAAGGCCTATAAAAACATCATGATCATGAAAAAAAGTGTTCCTTGGAATTTAATCATTCCTAAGTTGAAACAGGAAATTTCCGCAGACGAAGAGCGGCAATTGGAGACTTGGTTACGCAGCAGTAACAACGAAGCGTTATTCAAGGAATTGCAACTGTTATGGGAAAAAATTCAGGCAAATGTAGAAAACTACACGCCCAATACCGAATATTATTGGAATGAACTTGTCAACCGTATGCACGCCAGCGAGCCTAAGCAGACTGAAAAACCTGCAAAGAAACGCTTCGAACTGAAACGGATATACCGCTACGCAGTAGCTGCATGTATAGCTGTTGCCATCGGTTGCTCATTCTACATAGGATTCCTTAACGGACAGCCTGAAGCCATGCCGCAGTTATACTCTAATTTGTCGGGTAAGTCTAAGGTTCTCCTTCCTGACGGAAGCGAAGTATGGATGCATACAGAGACCTCTTTGCAATACGGATCACAAATGAATAAGGATGAGCGTATCGTAAATGTAACTGGTGAAGCTTACTTCGATGTAGCACACGATGCTGACAAACCTTTTATTGTGCAGACAGAAGGTATGCGTATCGTAGTTCACGGAACCAAATTCAATGTCGATGCATTCCCCGGTTCGGAAAATACATTGGTGAGTTTGGTAGAAGGGTCCGTCTCTTTGGAAACCGAGACAGAGAACCGTTTCCTCAAACCGGGCGAAACAGCTACTTTTAATCGGAAAACCCTTACACTTAAGGTAGAAAAAGATGATGTACATTTTGCCTCTTCGTGGGCAAATACACAACTCGTATTCAGAAACCGTTCATTGGGAGACATTTGCAAACTGCTTTCTAAATGGTATCGGATAAAGATAGACGTGGATCCTACATTATCCAATAAATATTTCTATACGTTTACGTTGCGTAGCGAACCGCTGGACGAAATACTCCGCATCATGGCACGCATCCAACCTATGAAATATACCTTTAACGAAGAGAATGAGTTGACAATTTCGTTTGCAGACACAAAACAAAAAGTAAAATGAAACAGTAACAAAATTAAAAACTTATGCCAAACAAACAAATGAGAAATGCACATTATTTAATAATTAACGAAAAGTAAACACCTACATTAATCTTTAAATTTAAGACAATTATGGATATAAGAAAACAACTCATCATTCTTATACTGGTACTTCTATGTGCCCCGGTTTCTGCACAAAAGAAAGAGAAACTGATCACACTGAAGTTCACAAATATCCCATTATCAGAGGCTATGCCAAAAGTGGAAAAGCAAAGTGGATACACTTTCTTCTATGAATCGCAGCAAATAGACATCAAACAGAAAGTCAGCTTGAATGTTAAGAATGAAACTATTAATAAGACAATAGCAGCCTTATTGAAAGGGACCAATGTTAAATTTGAAATCGACGCAACACACATTATTTTATATACCGGAAAGAATAACAAGGCAATATCCGGACAACCACAGAACATCTCTGGTACAGTAATTGACGAAAGTGGTGAACCGATTATCGGAGCAAATGTCATGGTGGAAGGAACCAGTACTGGTGTCATTACAGATCTTGACGGAAAATACACAATCAACGCACCGGCAGGGAGTAATCTCAAAATCTCCTATATCGGTTATGTAACACAGACTGTAAAAGCTGGTAGAAACAGTACCGTAAAGTTAGTGGAAGACAGTAAAACACTGGCAGAAGTCGTGGTAATCGGCTATGGTACACAGCGTAAGTCCGACCTGACCGGAGGTCTGGTATCAGTAGACCAGAAGAAGCTGAACATGATAAATAGCAGTAACTTGATGGACCGTCTTGCAGGACAAATCCCGGGCTTAAGCGTAACTACTGGTGATGCGAAACCGGGTGCAGACCAAACCCTCCGTGTACGTGGTGAAAACTCATTAAGTGCTG
The DNA here is from genome assembly GCF_025147485.1 of Bacteroides uniformis. Taxonomy (NCBI): domain Bacteria; kingdom Pseudomonadati; phylum Bacteroidota; class Bacteroidia; order Bacteroidales; family Bacteroidaceae; genus Bacteroides; species Bacteroides uniformis. The sequence goes on from NZ_CP102263.1 coordinate 289,273, forward strand.
ACAATGCACCGCTCATCGTATTGGACGGTATTCCTTACAACGGTTCTTTGAGTGATATTGACCCAAACATCATCGAAAGCCTTAGTGTCTTGAAAGATGCTTCCGCAGCAGCTATCTACGGCTCACGCGGTTCCAATGGTGTCATCTTGATTCAATCAAAGAAAGGCAAGAAAGGTGCACCCCAAGTTACATACAAAGGGCAGTTCAGAATGTCGCAACCCCAACAGACCATTGATGTGATGACTCCAGACGAATACATCACATTTAAACAAGACATTGCACGCCTGAAAGATGGATGGAGCGGTGACCAATTGGCTCCTGAGAATATTCTGAGTGCCAGCGAACTTATAAATTACAAGAAAGGCGTTACAAACGACTGGCAGGACTATATTTTCCGCAATGCATTTACCATGGAACATCAAGTAGGCATTTCCGGAGGTACTGAAAGCACCACTTATATGGGGGCAGTTTCCTATCTGGATCAAGAAGGTGTAGTCTACAACTCCGCCATGAAACGTTACAATATCAATTTGAGTGTCACACAAGTATTAAATAAATGGCTGACTATCGGTATACAGACCCAATTTATTCAAAGAGATGGCGGTGGTATAACCCCGAATATTGAACATGCTGTAAAGCAAAGTCCTTATGGTATCTACAAAGATGAAAACGGCAAGTATTATGAAGAACCTATGGACCAATCTCTGATTATTAACCCGATGGCCAATGTCAATGCCGATCAAGATCAAACAAGACGTAACTTCTTCATCAACACCTATGCTGACATTCTGTTGCCGGTAAAAGGTCTTTCAGCCCGTACAACCTTTGGTTACAACTATCGTAGCGACTTTACCGGCACATACTATGGCCGTGACACCAAAGACGGTAGAACAGCCAGCGGAAAAGCCAGCATCAACAATGAACACTACTGGGATTACACTTGGGAAAATCTGCTCAAATATAATCGTGAATTTGGCAAGCACCGTTTCGACGCTACAGGTTTGTTCAGTGTACAACAAACTCAGAAAAAGACTTCCAAGTCAAGTGCCGAAAGTTTTGTAAACGATGATTCCAGTTATCATAACATCAATGCAGGTGAGAAAAATAAGACTGTAGGATCCGGTTTATCAGAAACCTCGATGTTGTCTTATATGCTTCGCTTGAACTATTCATATGCAGGGAAATACATGCTGACTTTGACCGGACGTTCCGACGGTTATTCTGCCTTCGGTGCAAACAACAAGTATGCATTCTTCCCGTCAGTGGCTGCTGCATGGAACATTGCTTCCGAAAGTTTTATGGAAAATGCACAAAACTGGCTGGACCAATTGAAGCTCCGCGTATCTTATGGTTCTAACGGTAACCAAGCCATCAACCCCTATCAGACATTGGACCGTCTGCACCTCACAAACTATATCTGGGGTGACGGTGGAGCAGGTGTCAACGGTGCTTATCTGGCCAACGACGGTGTCGGAAATCCGAATCTAAAGTGGGAAACAACCCAAACATTCAACGTCGGTATCGACTATTCATTCTTCAACGGCCGTATCAACGGTAACATTGAAATGTATGTCGCCAACACAAAAGACTTGCTGATGAAACGTACTGTTCCTATCATGAACGGCTATAAAACCATTTGGGATAATGTGGGTAAAACACGCAATAAAGGTGTTGAATTTACCTTGAACACCGTCAACATACGTAATAAGGACTTCGAATGGAGCACCGGAATCATCTTTTCACTGAACCGTGACAAGATTGTAGACCTACGTGGTGACAAAAAAGATGATATCACCAATAAATGGTTCATCGGCAAACCCTTGCGAGTTTACTACGACTATGACGTCGACGGCATCTGGCAGGAAGGTGACAAATTCACCTATACCGCAGCAGACGGTACAGAAAAAGAGATCCAAAAAGGTGCCAAACCAGGTTCTGCCAAAGTGAAAGATGCAGACGGAAACGGTTATATTGACTCCAATGACAAAGTTATCATCGGTTCAAAGAATCCAAGCTTCCTCATGTCTATGAGCAATACATTGACTTACAAGAACTTTTACTTGTCATTCCTACTGAATGGAACCTTCAAAGTTACACGTGAGTTGAACGAAGCCAATATCGGAAGTTGGAGTTACAACTTATACAACTATCTGCATAATGCCGATTACTGGACACCGGAACACACCAATTCCAAATATGCTTCTCCAGCATATAACAACTTCGACGGACACAGCTATTACAAAGACTTTACATACATCCAAATAAAGAATATCACTTTAGGATACAATTTTGAAAAGAATTTTGTAAAGAAATTGGGACTGAGCGGTTTGGGAGTCAATATCAGTGTGGAGAATCCTTATACATTCTGTGATATACGCAGCGTATTGAACTATGACAACAGTTGGTTTGCCTCTTACCCGACTGCACGTTCCTACGTACTTGGACTGAACTTATCATTCTAAACTTACTTAAATATATATACAATGAAAAATTATATATCAAAAGCAACTCTAGCTCTGTTAGTAGCTCTGTCTGCTACCGGTTGCTCTGACTTTCTGGATGAGAAACTGAAAAGTGAACTGGCTCCGGACAACACATATACAAGTTCCTATGGTTTCGAAGTAGGTTCTACCGGACTTTATGCCGAAGCACGCTCTGAATACAACACTTGGGGTGAAAACGGTGCCTTCATGCACAATGCCGCTTGCCCTTACGAAGCATTGCAGATTGCCACTGACCTTGCTACCATGGGCACTAAAGACGGTTCTATCCAACCGTTCGGTTTTTTGACATTAACTCCAAATACCGGTATTGTGGGTTCCTACTGGAACTGGGCTTATAGCCTGATTGCAGGAGCCAATGAGATGTTGAAATACTCGGAAATAAACACGAACTGGGATAATAGCACAGACAAGGCGCTCTATCAGGCAGAATCACGTTTTTTCCGCGCCTATGCATACCGTACATTGGTTTATCTGTATGGAGACGTTCCTTATGTAGACAAGATTCAAGATCAGTTCAGAATCGATTTTACCCGTACACCGAAGGAAGAGGTTATTGCCCACATGGTAGAAGACCTTCAGTTTGCTGTCGAGAACCTGCCTACTGACCCTGATGCCGTAAAAGTCGGCAAGCTGACCAAATGGGCGGCAGAACACTTACTAAGTGAGGTTTACTTGATGCAGGGTGATTATGCAAAGGCTGAAACTGCCGCAGAGAATGTCATCAACAGCGGATATTTCCACTTGATGGAAGACCGCTTCGGTGAAAAGGTAAAAGCAAACGGCGATGTGTTCTCCGACCTATTCGTTGAAAACAATCAAAATCGCACATCCGGCAATATGGAAAGCATTTGGGTCATGCAGTTTGAATATAACACTACTGGTGGCGGTACAAATTCCGATGACTGGACACGCCGTGCCTGGGAACCCAAATACTTCGAAATTACCGGTTTTGTTTTGGCAGACTCACTGGGTGGCCGCGGCTTGTCGCAATTGGTACCAATGAAATGGTGGATTGGAGAAGATACCGGTTTCTTTGATGAAGAAGACATTCGTAATTCCGAATACAACATCAAACGTAACTGGTATTACAACAACGAGAACATGCCCGACCTTTATGGTAAAAAAGCCACGATTACAGACGAAACATGGTTTACCACCTTCCGTCTTTATCCGGCTCTGACAAAATTCTTCTATGGCCGTTCCGAAAACCTTTCTTTGACCGGTTCCTACCGTGACCGCATGAAGTTCCGTTTGTCCGAGACTTATCTCTTACTCTGCGAAGCAAGGTTGGGGTTGAACGATATTTCAGGTGCCCGCGAAGCAATCAATGTTGTACGCCGTCGCGCACATGCTCCTGAAATTACGGACAGTGAAATGACCATGGACTTCTTGCTGGACGAACGTATCCGCGAGTTGGTAGGTGAAGAATCACGCCGCTTTACCTTATGCCGTACCGGCAAATTATTGGAGCGTACCCGCAAATACAATACAGAATCGGGGCCCGTTATGCGTGATTACCACACATTATGGCCGATTCCTCAGAGCATAATCGATTCAAATACGGGTGCAGAATTCCCGCAAAACGAAGGATATTAACAGCACAAAGACAAAATAAAACACGAATAAAGGTAAAAAGATAGTTTTCAAGATTCTCATAAAGGGAATTGTCCGCGTCCATTGAGAACAAAGGCAATTCCCTTAATTTTATCAATAAACAATCATGAAGATACACAGACAATTAACAGCAGCAGCCTTTCTGTTTATCAGTATGGCAATCATGGCACAAGTGCCATTCAGCAAAAAGGAAGTAAAAGAGAAAATGAAGCAAGTGGCAGACTGGCAAATTTCCAATCCTAACACTGCCCACGAACACCACGACCTGGATTGGACCAATGGAGCACTTTATGTAGGTATGGTAGATTGGGCTAAACTGGCAGAAGAGGAGTACAATGACAGCACCTACTATCAATGGCTCTATAAAATAGGAAGACGAAACTGCTGGCAACCCCATCAGCGGTTGTACCATGCAGACGATATAACCGTTTCCCAATCATTCATTGACTTATACCGTAAATATAAAAAAGAGGAAATACTGGCTCCTACCCTGGCACGTACGGAATGGATTGTCAACCATCCATCCAACGGTACATTCAAACTGGAGTATGGTGACAACAAAACCCTAGAACGCTGGACCTGGTGTGATGCCTTGTTTATGGCCCCCCCGGTTTATGCCAAGCTATACCGTGAAACCAACAACCGGAAATACCTCCAATTCATGGACAATGAATACCGGGCTACCTACGAATACCTATTCGATAAGGAAGAGAACCTTTTCTACCGCGATTGGCATTATTTCGGTAAAAAAGAAGCCAATGGCAAAAAGGTGTTCTGGGGACGTGGAAATGCCTGGGTACTGGCCGGTCTGGCAGAAGTATTGCAGGAGTTGCCCAAAGGCTTGATGGAACGCGCTTATTACGAAGAACTGTTTATCCGGTTATGCACACGTATCGCCGGATTGCAGAACGAAGACGGTTATTGGCATGCCAGCCTTCTGGATCCGGCTTCTTATCCTTCTCCCGAAACCAGTTCCACCGGTTTCTTTGTATATGCGTTGGCCTATGGCGTAAATGCGGGACTCTTGAATGAAGACGATTTCATGCCAGTCATTATAAAAGGCTGGAAGGCACTGACCGATGCTGTAGATGCAAGCGGTAAACTTGGCTGGGTACAGCCTATCGGTGCCGACCCCCGTAAAGTGACGCGTGACATGACAGAAGTTTACGGTGTCGGTGCGTTTCTTGCAGCAGGATGCCAGATATACAAGATGGCTGTAGATACGGAAGCTGATTATATAAAAATCTGGCCAGACAGAAAAACCATGCAGGGAAACCCTTTAAGTGGTTGGGTTGTTTATGCAAATGAGAATGTCAGCGATGACTTCTGGAAGAAATACGACCATATCTATGTACCGGAAAAAGGAACAACCGTGAAAATCTCCGATTATGCACGCACACTCTATATCCGTACGCATTGGAGTACCTTCAATCCCGCCGAAGGAGTCTACGGCTGGGATACCAACGAAAAGTTGAAAAAAGTAATTCAAGGGGCACTCGACAGAGGTATGCGTCTCTCTTTCCGTGTAGTTGTCGACAGCCGCGACCGAAAAAATGAAGCCACTCCGGCCTATGTATTCGATGCAGGAGCCAAATACTATACAGACAATGGAAAACGCTCTCCCTATCCTGATGACCCTATCTTCCAGGAGAAATATGCAAAGTTCATAGAAGCATTTGCCCAAAAATACAATGACCCTGACCTGGTGGAATTTATAGACGGCTACGGTCTTGGCAAATGGGGTGAGGCACACACTATGAAGTACATTGACCCCAAGAACCGGGAAGCTGTGTTCAATTGGATTACAGACCTCTACGTCAAACACTTCACCAAAGTACCTTTAGTTATCAACTACCATCGTTGGATGGGTGCAGGCAAAGACTGGGCAGGTGAGGAGAATTTTGATCCCGATAGTAAACGCTTGTTGGACAGCGCTTGCGAGAAAGGCTTTTCCTTACGTCATGATGCTTTCGGAATGAGAGAGTATTACGGCCAGTGGGAGCGAAACTATGTGAAACCTTGGATTATGAAACGCCCGGTTCTACTGGAAGGTGGATGGATTGTGAGCAAGCACCCTTATCACAATGACCCGAGCGGTTACAAAACAGCCAAAGATGTGCGTATCGGAGAATTTGAAGACGGTCAGGAAGCTCATGTCAACATGATGGATTTCCGTGTAGGAGACGAAACCATGAGTTGGTTCCGTGATGCCTATCCTTTGGTTGAGCGTTTCATCTCCGAAGGAGGTTATCGTTTATATCCCGATTCCATTGTAGTTCCCAAAGAAATGAAGAGTGGTTCAAGAATAAAGATAGTACATCGCTGGAACAACTTAGGCTGGGGATATTGCCCAACCAATATACCACAATGGAACCAAAAGTATAAAGTAGCTTTCGCATTATTGAACCAAGACAATCAAGTAGTCTACTCTTATCTGGACAACAATACTGATTTATCCGTCTGGATAAAAGGCTATCCCACTTCCTATGAGTTCACTCCCAAACTTCACGGGGTAAAAAAAGGAACCTATACCTGGGCAGTAGCTTTAGTCGATACAACCAAAGGCAATGGAAGCAATGTTAAGGGGCTGGATATCTCTGCCAAGGGAACCTTCACTAATTCTGGTTGGTTAAAACTGTCAGAAGTAACTGTAAAATAAATAAGACACCCCATCGACTTTATAAACAAGAGGCTGAATTCAATCTTGAATTCAGCCTCTTGTTTATAAAGTCCAATCCATCTATTTCTTTTGCGGCAACCTCTTCAGCAAGTGGTCCACCGCCGCTTTCAGCTGTGCATCTTCTCCCTTCAAAACAGCTTCCGGTTCATTATAGACCAGGATATCAGGCTGCAACGTGCGGTTCTCCAGATAGTTGCCCTGCATATCCATGCAACCTACCTGCGGAATACCGAATACAATACTTGGATCGATCTGGCTTTCCCACCAGACAGCAGTCATGGTTCCTGCCACGGGAGCACCTATCAGCTTACCGATACCCAACGTCTTGTACACAAAAGGAGTACCGTGGGCATTGCTGTAATTATCCTCGCAAACCAGCATACACGAAGGTTTCAGCCATCTGTCAAAAGGATCGCTGCCGATGTACTGGCCACGCGGCACAAAGCGTTCATACTCCTTGCCGCTAAGTAACGTCGCTACTTGTTCGTGCAGCCACCCGCCTCCGTTATGGCGGGTATCCACCACAACAGCCTCTTTCTTACGACTGCTTTCGCTCAACAAATCGGAGTAAATCTTACGGAAGCTCGGACTATCCATACCTTTGATGTGAATATAAGCAATGCGTCCGCCGGAATATTCATCCACCTTTTTGCGGCAGTTTTCCACCCAGCGCTTATACAACAGCTCATTCTGGGCACCGTAAGATATGGGCTTCAAGGTTTCTTCAAACCGCTTTCCGGTAACAGGATCATAGACCGAGAGAATCACCTTGCGGCCTGCCTTACCTTCGAGTAACGGGAAATAATCAGCGCCAGCCTTAATGGCAACACCATCCACTTTCTCGATAATACAGCCCGGCTTGACATCCGTCTTTTTCTTCGTCAATGGACTCTGAGCTATAATTTCTTTAATCTTCAATCCATCGCCCGCATAAGCTTCATCATAGAACACTCCCAAAGCAGCCGTAGGAAGTGCTGCGCCCGAAGCATAATAACGCGCTCCCGTATGAGAACCGTTCAATTCACCCAGCATCTCACTCAGCATTTCCGCAAAATCGTAGTTATTGTTGATATACGGCAAGAAGCGCTTATAAGTTTCTTTGTATCCATTCCAGTCCGTACCTTGCAAGTCTGCCACATAGAACTTATCATTTACCTGCTGCCAGATGTGGTCGAAGATATATTCACGCTCACCATAAGGGCGGTAATCGAAGAAAGCCTCAAATTCAATTGGAGAAATCTTGCTGCCTTCAATCTCTATCTTCTTCATTCCGTCGCGGGCACAAAGGAAGATATTCTTCCCTTCCTTGTCAGGCTGCAAAGCGCCTGCACCTACTTTCTTCAAAAGAACTTTTGTAACATTCTCTTTCAGATTGTGTTCCCAAAGATCGTACCCATCCTCGAAAACAGAAAGATAATAGAGTTTATCCCCTTTAGCAGAAAGCATGGCATCTGCCATATGCGAGGAGTTGACGGTCAGGCGTACAATACGGTCAAAGCGGTTTGCGAGGTCGAACTTTAACGGCTCTACCTTTTTCTCCTTATCTTTGTCGGCATCCTCTTTTTTCTTCTTAGCATCCTTTTCGTCTTTCTTCCCGGCTTTTTCCTTCTCTGCCTTCTCCGCTTCCTCGAGTAAAGCGGTTTCTTCCTTGTTCATCAAAAAACGGTCGTATGCTTCAGCATCAAAGAACATGATATAAGTATCGTCTTCGGCTCCCCAACTGCCGTGGCTGCGATACCCCGCACGGTCACTGGTCCAAATCATGGCTTTTCCACCCAATACCCATTTGGCATTGCCATCGTTGTATCCGCTCTCGGTCAGGTTCACCATTTCACCCTTGCCATCGGCATTCAGCAGCACAACATCTTTGTTGTTCCATCCACCTACACCGATATAGTCCGAAAGAATCCATTTGCTGTCCGGACTCCACTGAAACCACTGGTCACCGTCCGAATAAGAGTATTGATACTTGCCATCCATAACGGTACGCACATCCTTTGTCTTCAAATTGATGACACGGATGGTGCTGCGGTTTTCGAGAAAGGCAATCTCTTTACCGTCAGGGCTGTATTGGGGTTGGAAAGAAGCGGCATCCGAGTTTGTCAAGCGTTCTTCCTTCAGCTCTGTGGCATAGGTAAACAGCTTTTCATCCTTACGCACAATCGTCGAAGTGTAAAGTTGCCAAAGCCCGCCACGTTCGGAAGCATAAACCAGTGTCCGCCCATCGGGGGCAAAGTCTACGGTACGTTCCTGACAAGGAGTATTCGTTATCTGCTTCGTAGTCTTATATTCCACTGAAGTGACGTAGACATCGCCGCGCAAAACGAAAGCCACTTCCTTACCATCCGGAGACACTGCCATTTCCGTGGCACCGCTACTCTTAATCTGGCGGATAATGTCCTTGTCGTTTCTGTCGGAAACAATGCTGATGTTCACCTTTTGCGCTTCTCCACCGGGAAGCAGGGTGTAAATCTCACCATCAAATCCATAGCACAACCTTCCGTCCGTAGCGGCACTGAGATAGCGTACCGGATTTTTGGTATAGTGCGTCAACTGCACGGCCTTCGCATCTCCGGGAGTACGTCGGTAGATATTGAAAGAGCCGTTTTCCTCACTCAGATAGTAGAATGTTTTTCCATCAGGAGCCCAAACCGGTTCACGGTCTTCTCCTCCGAAAGTGGTCAGCTGGCGGTACTGCGGTTCTTTTCCCGGAGTATACATCCAGATGTCACGGGCAATGGGCGATACGTGATGTTTACGCCAGTAGTCCTCGTAACCTTTCTTATCTTGATACAACATCGCTCCCTCCTTATTGATGGAGATGCACTCCATAGGCATGGACGAAATCATCGTCGGGCGCCCTCCCTCCACTGATACTCGATAGACCTGGTTGAACTGCCCGTTAGAGGGAAAGACAACAGCCTCGGCAGACGGCATGATGCCCGCAGAGAACAAGACATGTCCGGCATCTGTAAAAGCAAGCGGCGTTTCGCTTCCCGAGTGGGTAGTCAGCCGTCGTGGTTCGCCTCCGTCTTTGGCCACAATGTAGACGTCCAGGCTTCCCATACGATCCGAAGCAAAAGCAATCCGCTTACTGTCCGGACTCCATACCGGAGCCGTATCATATGCGGGATTGGTAGTTATCTGCATGGCACGTCCACCGGCAACCGGCACCGTATAGATGTCTCCTTTATACGTAAAAGCAATGGTGGTCCCATCGGGAGAGATGACACTATGACGCATCCACAGCGGAGCATCCTGCGCAAAAGTAAAACCAGCCAGGCAAGCGGCAGCAATACCTAATAGTAGTTTTTTCATAATGATTCTTGTTTTTGGAGAATAAAAAAACCTCACGACTTTTCCTTTCGGAAAAAGACCGTGAGGTTTGCTTATCATTTTAAGTTACCCTCAATTAGAGAGCACCTACTTCCTTCAAAGCGGCATTTGTCTTGTGAACGGCAGCAGCGCTGGCAGCAAATTTAGCTTTTTCGTCAGCAGTCAGTTCCAGTTCAACGATTTTCTCGATACCGTTCTTGCCAAGGATTACGGGAACACCGATACAGATGTCTGATTCACCGTATTCTCCTTCCAGATATACTGAACAAGGAATCATCTTCTTCTGGTTGTGGATGATAGACTCAACGACATAAGCGCCTGCCGCACCCGGAGCATACCATGCAGAAGTACCCAGCAACTTAGTCAGTGTAGCACCACCTACCATAGTAGAAGCTACCACTTCGTTCAGTTTTTCTTCGCTCAGCAGTGTGCTTACCGGCTGTCCTTTGTAAGTAGCCAGACGAGCCAACGGAATCATGGTAGTATCACCGTGACCACCGATAACCATGCCTTCCACTTCGTTGGCGTTGCAGCCCAAAGCCTGAGACAAGAAATATTTGAAACGAGAGCTGTCCAAAGCACCACCCATACCGA